>NZ_JBHWZJ010000313.1:0-8110 GCF_042728415.1 Streptomyces sp. NPDC060198
ACCACGACCCGGCCGGACACCCCCGCCGCGCGTCGTGGGTGACGCGACCTCAGGTTCCGCGGGGCGCCCCGCAACCGCCTCCCGCGCGCGGCCCAGCCGAGGGCGGATGCGATCCACCACGCGTCGCGGGACGGCCCTTGGTTCGTTGCCAGGGGCGATGCGTTCTCAGGCTGTGAGTCGGAGCACGGCGGCAGCGTGCTGTGGTCGTGACCTGTAGTTATCGGCTGCAGCGGCGATGTTGGTCCAGCCCGCTTGGCGCATGAGTCCGATGGCGAGGTTGCGCACGGTGGCCATGGCTCGGGGGGGTAGCGGTGCACATGCGTGAGGCGTCCTCGCCACAGGTGACGTCTCGTGAGGCCGGAGGCCGGCGTGACTGCGCCGAGGTGCGGGACGAGCCGAGCGAGTGGCTGGATGCGCGAGCCTGGACGACCGGCGACGGGCCGAAGTCGCTGTTCGACGCAGCGGCCGGGTGGCTGCGCGAGCGCCGGGTGCTGCTGCCCGGGGCGAGCCGACTGGCCCGGCTGGTGGGCACGGTTCGGGAGGTGGCGAACAACCGGCTGTGGGACACCCTCTACGGGCTGCTGAGCACCGGTCAGCGCGCGGTGCTGGACTCGCTGCTGTCCGTGCCACCAGGGGCGCGAGTGTCGGAGCTGGACCGGCTCGAACGCGTTGAAGTCGCTGCCGGACCTGGTGGGACGCAAGAAGGCCGGCCCGGCAGAGATCGACACCGGCCTGCTCACCGGGTCGTGACGGCGCCCGGTGCTGTCCGCGCCGCACTTGGAGCCGGGCACGGTCGACCGGAAGGCGTACGCGTTCTGCGTCGGGCGGATCTCCAAGACCCTGCACATCCTGCGGCTCCCGGACGAGCCCGGCTTCCGCAGGCAGATCAAGAGCCAGGCCAACCTCCAGGAGGGCGGTCACCCGCCGGCCCGGAAGATCTTCCACGGCAGGCACGGGGAGCTCTACCAGCGTTACCAGGACGGTATGGAGGACCAGATCGGCGCCCTCGGCTTGGTCCTCAACGCCCTCGTACTCTTCACCACGAGGTACATGGATGCCACGGTGAACCAACTGCGCGCGGACGGCTTCGACATTCGCGACGAGGACGTGGCCCGCCTCTCACCGTTCGTACGCCATCACATCAACATGCTCGGCCGGTACTCCTTCCAGCTCCCGAACCTGCGTGGCGGCCTACGCCCCCTGCGCAATCCGGATTCCACCGAAGAGGAGTGACGCGCCTGTTCCGGTCAGGACCGTGAACCCGGTGATCTCTGGTCGTATCCGCCAGGTCGCCGGCGGACGCCCCGATAGTGCGAAGGGGCGTGGGTCCGGTCCTCGATGAACTCGTTCTTGTGTCTACGTGACAGCTTCCTGACCTTCGACGATGGAAGTCAGGCCGTCGAGGAGTGCCTTGAGGCCGAACTCGAAGAGAGCATCGAGACGCAGGTCATAGCCGTCCTCGAAGGCTCCGACCACCTTGGCGAAGGTCGGGAAGCGGCCGGATTCCACCAGTTCCCGGAGAGCGGGGGTGCGGCTGTCCATCCACTGGTCCTCCGACTGGCCCGTGGCCGCTTCGGCGTGCGCTTCCATCTCCAGGTGCACAGCCAGGCCCTGGACATGGCTGTAGAGCAGGACGTGGATATCGAACAGCTTGGTGGGATCGAGTTCGTGGCCGTCGAGGGCTCGCAGCACCCACTCGCCGTGGACCATCAGGTTGGGCACGAGCAGAGGGCGGGTGAGAGAGCCGATCTGGGCCAGCCACGGGTGCTTGCGGTAGAGAGTCCAGAGAGTCCGAGCACCCAGTTCGATGCGCGAACGCCACTCTTCGGGGGCGTTGGCAGGGTAGGACTCCTCGCCGAATGCGGTGTCGGCCATGAGCAAAATGAGGTCGTCCTTGCTGGGGACGTACCGGTAGGGCGACATGGCGGCGACGCCGAGCCGTGCCGCAACGCCGCGCATGGAGAGCGCCGGCAGTCCTTCGGTGTCGGCGATGTCGATGGCCGTGCGGACGATCCGGTCGAGGCTCAGCTCCTGCTCGACGTCCGGGACGGGTGACGGGCGCCTGCGGGCCGGCGCAGCGGGGGCCGTTCCGGCGACGACGGTGCCGATCCGGGGCCGGGCCTCGACAAGTCCTTCCAGACGCAGGGTGGTCAGGGCCTTGGTGGCGGTGGCGAGCGCGACGCCCCACTCCCCGGCGATCTGCCGGGTCGAGGGAACCCGGTCGCCGGGGGCGAGTTCACCGTCCGCGATGCGCCGCCGGATCGCGGCGACGATGCGCAGATAGGGCGGAACACCGACTGTTCCTGTGGTCTTCGTCACGTCCGGCCGCTTTCCTGTCCTGTACTAGTGCAGAGGGTAGCAGCGACGACGCCGAACGTAAGCCGTCTGACCTAGTACAGATCCGGTATTTGGCCAGTTGGAGGGAGCGCGCTTACGTCGTACGTTCAGTGCGCGTACACCGTAAAAGGCACTGGAGGAACTTTTCATGCAGACCGTACTCATCTCCGGTGGCGGAATCGCCGGGCCCGTCCTCGCCCTCTGGCTGCGCCGTCACGGCTTCGCGCCCACCGTCGTCGAACGCGCCCCGGGCCAACGACCCGGTGGCCAGGCGGTGGACATCCGCGGCGTCGCGCTCGAAGTCGTGGAGCGGATGGGCCTGCTGGAGCAGGCAAGCCGCGTACGGACCCGAATGCGCGGCATGTCGATCCTTGCCCCTGACGGTCACGAGGTCGACCGCTCCACCGAGGCGACCTTCAGCAGCGGCCGGCTCGACAGCGAAGACATCGAGGTGCTGCGGGAGGACCTGGTACGGATGGTGTACGAGCACACGCGCGCAGGCGTCGAGTACCTCTTCGGCGACAGCATCACCGCACTCGACGAGGACGAGACCGGCATGCGCGTCGACTTCGCGCACGGGCCGTCCCGCACCTTCGACCTCGTGGTCGGGGCCGACGGCCTCCACTCCACCGTACGAAGCCTGGCCTTCGGTCCGGAGGAGCGTTTCGTCCACCACCTGGGCAGCTACCTCTCGGTGTTCAGCGCGGACAACTTCCTCGCCTTGGACGACTGGCAGATGTGGCTGCGGGACGGCGACATGGGTTTCGGCATCATGCCCGTACGCGGCAACACCGAACTCAGGATCGCCTTCGGCTTCGAGTCCGCCCCCCTCGCCCACGACCTCCGCGACGGCGGCGCCTTGCGGCGACTCGTCGTGGACAAGCTCGCGTCGATGCGGTGGGAAGGAACTCGCCTGGCCGAGGCCGCCCGGAAGGCGCCCGACTTCTACTGCGACGCCATGGCCCAGATCCGCATGGACCAGTGGTCGCGGGGCCGGGTGGTCCTGCTCGGAGACGCCGGCTACTGCCCTTCCCCCCTCTCGGGGCAGGGCACCAGCCTGGCCCTCGTCGGCGCCCACGTGCTGGCCGACTGCCTTGCCCAGGCCAACGGCGACCACCGCACCGCGTATGCCCGCTACGAGCGGCGGATGCGCCCCTTCGTCACCCTCAACCAGGCACTGGCCACCGAGAATCCCGGCGGACCCGCCTCGGAGGAATCCGGCACGCACGCCAAAAACGCGCTCTCACTGGACGGCTGATCCCTTGCCCCGAACCGATATCAGAAGCAGGAAGGCAGCACAGAACCTCTCCTGCGCTCGGCGCCTGCTGTCGCCAGGGGCCAGCAGGCTGGTGAGCTCGGCGATCGCCTCCGGGGACGGCTTGAAGCAGCGTCGGACGTTCTCCGGCTTCTCGTGCCGGGACTTGGCCATGAGCATCGGCAGCGACGCACCCTGTTCACCGAGGCGGGTCAGGGCGCGCAGGCCATGTACTACCGGCCTTGTGAGGCGATGCGGTGACCAACCGAGAAGGCGGCGGCGCCGCTTGCTGTGGCGTCGAGAGGTCAGGCGCGGAGCAGGTCGGTCGAGACCGTCCAGAGGCGCTTGGCGGTGACGGGACCGAGCGCCCATTCCTTGACCCCGTGCGGGTGCTGCGCGAGGGCGGCGTCGTTCGGCACGGTGTAAGCCTCTTGTGAGTCGTCGAGGTAGCAGCCTCCGGAGTGCGCGAACTCCGGGGCGACGGCCGCGACGATGCTGGTGGCAGCCCCTGCTCGACCGTTTTGCACGTGAACACTCCAGCGGCTTCGGCCGCGTCGAGCGACTCCTTCTGCTGCGTCGTGAAGTTCCGCTGCAGTCCCGTCGCGACACCGCCTGGGTTCACCGCATTGGCCACGATGCCGTCAGACTCCCATAGGCGGGTCGCCTCGGCGGCGAAGAGAGAGTTCGCCGTCTTCGACTGGGCGTAGGCAATCTGAGGGTCGTCACTGCGACGCTCGAAGTGGAGGTCGTCGAAGACGATGCCGGAACGCATGTGCGCCGTCGAACTGACCGAGAAGATCCGTGCTCCGTCGCGGTCGGCCGCTCCCAGGGCCGGAGCGTCATGAAGGCCGGTGGCGAGCGCGAAGTGGCCAAGATGATTCGTCGCGAATTGCAGCTCCCAGCCCTCACGTGTTCGTTCGAGGCCACCGGTGACCACACCCGCGTTGTTGATCAGCAGATGAAGCGGGCCGCCCCACGTGTCGACGAATCGCGCGACAGTGGCCCTGTCAGCAAGGTCGAGCCGGACGACCCGGAGCCGTATCCCTCCGGTCGACTTCGCGATCGCCTCAGCGACGGCGTCACCCGCCGTCGTATTGCGGACGGCGAGCGTCACCTCCGCCCCGGCAGCGGTCAACACACGAGCCCCGCCCGGCCAGAACTGGCGCCGCCCCCGCCACCCGACGATCCTCCGGCACCCGAAACGTACGCCAACCCGGCACGCTTCCACTCCTGTTCGACCGGCTGCACACGTCGGCCCAAAGGAGGGACGACGCAGGCGATCAACTCATCTCGCCGACTGAGAACGCATCAGCCCTGAGTTCACTGCTCGACCAGAGGTCCTTTTGTTGGAGGTTGACAGCCACCTCCGTCCCCGAGAAGAGCAAATTTTGGAAGCAATGCCAGAGTTCATGGATCCGAACGCGGAGCGGCGAAGTGGAACCTGTAGTGAAAAACGAGATCGAGGAGGCGATCTGCTGGAGCGGACCCGCCGCCCTCAGTATCTTCGTACTTGACCCGAACGAAAACCCGGTACCCGAGTCGGCTTTTGAGTTCGACGGACACATGCCGTCGTCCGTGGGCACCTTCCGCCTGAAGATCGACCCTCAGGACAAGCGTTTCCCGGAGGTCTGGGAGTGCGATCTGACCTTCGAATCCCTTCCTGAGGATCTCGCCGAGTTCGGCGAAAAATGCCTTCGCCGTGCCACACAGCAGGATTCTGCGGTGGCCTGGCTGGCTTTCGAGGGCATCTTCAACTTCGACAGGATTTTCTCGGACACACTTTTTGCACAGATCTACGGGTACTACGTAAGGGTTGTCCCGCAATTCGTGGTGGATCAGTGCGCGGCGTCAGATGCGGTGCATCGCAAGGCGGAGGAGCGTCCGCATACTGGATGTATGCGGGACGTTCCGACAACACGGCGAGGTGCCGTAGCTGTCGTCGCGCACCCGCTAGGAATTGCGGGACAACCCTTAGCTGGTCAGAAACCCGTGGTCGTGGACGACGACGCCACGATCCTGAGCAGCGAGTGGAGGGATCGCATCCGTTCTGTCCACGACTTCCTGGAGGAGAGATTTCCGGCCCAGCAACAGGATTCCGAAGAAGGGAAATTCTGACGGAGGCACCTCGGGGATTTCCCGGCACGACGCTCTCCGCGAGACCTCCGAAGTCGCCGCCCGCCCCAGATGCCCGGAGCCACGCCCGACGCCCGACCGCCGCCGGGAGCCGTGCCCGCTCCGGCCCCGCCCCCGGCTCGGCCGCCAGGCGGACCTTCCTCGAACGCCCTTACGAACAAAGGGACTTCGGGGAATCGTGCGTAACTCTTGCGCGCCTCGCCCCGCCGGTTTAGCGTCTGTGCCACCCAAGCACTCCTCCCCCCACTCGACGCCGCCTCCGAATTGTTAGCGCTAACAATTTCGCTCCACGGCCTGACCTGCGACAACGCGAGGAACCGCGCCTCCCCGCTGCCCCCGACCGCGTGCGACACGGCCATGTCGCCGCACCGGGCGCAGCTCCGCGCCGACGGGCGCCCGGACGGACCCCGCTCGCCGGACGGCGTACCCCACACGCCGTCCGGACCTGGTTCCACGACCGAACGGCGTACCCCTGCCCCAGGGGGCGTCAGGTGTGCGCGCACCGCCTTACACGTATCCCGAACGCCCCGGCCCGGAGCTTCGTGCTGCCCGTGATGCCTCTCCTCCCCTCCGCGCACCGGACAAAGGCGCCCGGGGTCGGGTCCGGTCCGCCCTTCGGCAACTCCTCAGCCCATCAACGAAACGAGGACAGTGATGAAAGGACTCCGGTCCGCTTTCCGTCGCCGCGCAGCCGCGCTGACGGCGGCCCTGGTCGGCGTGCTCGTCGCCGGCACCCTTTCGGGCACCGCGGTCTCCCAGGCCGCGACGTCCCAGCCCTGCGACCTGTACGCAGCCGGTGGCACGCCGTGCGTCGCCGCGCACAGCACCACCCGCGCGCTGTTCGGCTCGTACAACGGGGCGCTGTACCAGGTGCGCCGCGCCTCGGACAGCACCACCCGTGACATCGGGGTACTCAGCGCCGGAGGGTACGCCAACGCCGCCGCGCAGGACTCGTTCTGTGCGGGGACCAGCTGCGTCATCACGGTCATCTACGACCAGACCGGCCGCAACAACCGCCTGACCCAGGCTCCCCCCGGTGGGTTCAGCGGACCCGCCGCAGGCGGCTACGACAAGCTCGCCAACGCCACGATGGCGCCGGTCACGCTCAACGGCAACCGGGCCTACGGTGTCTTCGTCTCGCCCGGGACCGGCTACCGCAACAACGCGACGAACGGCATCGCGACCGGTGACAAGGCCGAGGGGATGTACGCGCTCTTCGACGGCACGCACTACAACGACGGCTGCTGCTTCGACTACGGCAACGCCGAGACCAACAGCCTCGACAACGGCAACGGCACCATGGAGGCCATCTACTTCGGCAACAGCAGGGGCTGGGGTTCGGGTGCCGGCAACGGCCCCTGGGTGATGGCCGACCTGGAGAACGGCCTGTTCTCCGGCGTCAACACCGGTTACAACGCCAACGACCCCACCGTCAGCCACCGCTTCCTCACCGCGATCGTCAAGGGTGAGCCGAACCACTGGTCCATCCGCGCGGGCAACGCGCAGTCCGGTTCGCTCTCCACCTACTACAACGGGGTCCGGCCGAACGCCGCCGGCTACAACCCGATGAAGAAGGAGGGCGCGATCATCCTCGGCATCGGCGGCGACAACAGCGTCAGCGCGGCAGGCACCTTCTACGAGGGCGTCATGACCTCGGGCTATCCGACGGACGCCACCGAGAACGCCGTCCAGGCCAACATCGTCGCGGCGGGTTACGCCCAGGGTTCGGGCGGCGGGACCGCCCTCAACAGCGGCTCCTCGGTGTCGCTCCGGGCGACCACCTCCTGCTGCACCACCAGCTACCTCAGCCACTCGGGGGCGAACGTCAACACCACGGTGATCAGCTCCGCCAGTTCGGCCACCGACAAGGCGAACGCCTCCTGGATCGTCCGGCCCGGCCTGGCCAACAGCGCCTGCCGGTCCTTCGAGTCCAAGAACACGCCGGGCAGCTATCTGCGGCACCAGAACTACCAGCTCTATCTGCACGCCAACGACAACAGCGCGCTCTTCGCCAATGACGCCACCTTCTGCTCGCAGGCGGGCGTGAACGGCCAGGGCAACACCCTGGTCTCGTACAACTTCGCCGACCGCTCCATCCGCCACTACAACAACACCGGATACGTCGCCTCGAACGGCGGCTCCAACACCTTCGATGCCGCCGCCCTCTGGCCGGACGACGTCAGCTGGGCGGTCGTCGCCGCCTGGACTCCCTGATCACAGGAGTCTGGACCAGCTGACCACGGGAGGCTGGACTCCCTGACCACGTGAGAAGCGGGGGGGCGGCCCCCCGGGCAGACGCCCCCGCCAAGCCCGGGCGCACACGGAGTAAAGTATGGTGCACCCCCGGGGCCAACTAGCTCCCCGGCCGGGTGGGCGACAGTTTGT
>NZ_JBHWZJ010000314.1:0-8105 GCF_042728415.1 Streptomyces sp. NPDC060198
GGTTCATCACCGGGTCCCCGTTTCCGTGCGGTGGTGGTCAGCCCCGGTGAGCCTGCCGGGTCTTGCGCCAGCCGAAGGGGCCCGGCAGGTTCATGGACGTGGTGCGGCGTCCGGAGCTGCTCCTGGTGCGCTTCGGGCCGTGCTTGCCGCCTGTGGTGACGGACCACGAGTGGCGGTTGATGTTGAGACGCACGCCGGGCAGGATCTGGAAACTCTTCCGAAAAGTGAGCGGCATCGCTGTCTCCTTCTGTCAGGAGTCCGGGGTACTCCTCTGTGTGACATCCGCATAACCCGATCCCGGAGATGTACACCTCGCATTTATGTGACGTACCGTCAGTTTCGGTTCGCTAAGGCCGGATTGGTGTGGGGGCGACCGTCCTGTCAGGTGAGCAGCGGGCCGAGGTGGGACGCGCGGCGGGCGGCGGACAGCAGTGCGTGGATCTGGGGGCCGGCCTGGTCGAGGCCGGTGATCGGGGTGGCGAACGGCAGCCGCTCGTCCTGGTGGGAACCGGGGAACTCCAGCCGCAGAGTCATGCCGTAGCGGTCCAACGCCAGCGGGACCGCGCGGAGCATCCCGCGTCCGGGGCGCGGGCGCACGAGGCGCACCAGGAGGGGGATCAACTCCTGGTGACTGTCCATGAGATGCATCAGCATGCCCGCCTCGCTGGTGGTGGTCGGGTCGAGCGGCGCCTCTTCGAGCTCCTCCATCGTCACGAAGTGCCGGTCCCCGTCGCGTTCCAGGACGGCCTGCCCGAACTCCACGCAGGCCGACGCGGGGGACTCGTCGTCGTAGGGGGCCTCCATGAGGCCGGTGAGGGTCACCCGGGCCCGCAGCCGGTCGCGCACGGAGGTGGGGGCGATGTCGGTGAGCTCCAGGCGTACGGGGATGCGTGGAGCCGAAGGGGAGCGGGTGCCGTCGTCGGGCGCGTGCAGATGGACGGCACCCATGGCGCCGCCGTCCTCGTCGAGCCGGTGGACCTCGTGGTGCCTGCCGTCGCTCACCACCGTCATCGACTGGGCGGCCCGGAGGATGGACCGCACGCACTCGGCAGGGGTCGGCCGGGCGGGGTGGCTGCTGTGTGTGCGCATACCGGTGCTCCAGAGCGGTGGATTCGAGCGGACGTGAACTTAGGTATGCCTAACCTAATCACATGATGGGTCGCTGGAGTGGCAGCGGCACCCTTCCCGTCGGTGGACATGCGGGCTTCCCGTGTGAAGGGCCGAAGTCGGTTGTGGAGGATTAGGGGCGGCGATGTGGGGGCAGGCGGGGTCTGCGCGGTGGGGTGGCAGTCCCCGCCTGCGTGGCGGCCGGGCCGATCCCGCAACGGAACGGCTCGCGGGGGCATGCCCTCCGGCATGTCTCCAGATGCATGCCCCCGGCATGTTTACCGTCGGGCCCCGATCGGGTGGAGGGTGTTCGAGCCCTCCGTCGAGCGCTGCTCGCACGAGTCTGGGGTATGTGGCATTTGTCGCAAGCCGGGCAACGCCTGGAGCGGCCGATCGATGGCTTACGCTGCGAAGAACGACCCGTATCAACGGGACGCAACTGGAGGGGATCACCGTGGTGGCGGAACAAGACATATCGGCGAGGGTCGTCACGCTTCTCACCGAGCAGCGTGAATCGCTGGAGGCTGCCTGGGTGGAGTCGGTCTCGCGCACGCTGCGCGGGCGCGTCTCTCTGGCCGAGCTGGACCGTGAACTGCGCGAGCTGTACACCGCTCTCGTGGAGGCACTGCGCGCGGGCGGCGGGGACGCGCACGCCGAGGAGTTCGCCGAGGTCCGCGCGCTCCTGGGCGAGCTGTCGCGCAACCGCGCCCGCCAGGGCTTCACGCCGACGGAGACGGCGACCAGCGTTTTCGCGTGCAAGGAGCTCCTGGCTCCGACCGCGGACACGTCGGCCACCGACATCCACTCCTCCCTGTGGTTCGGCAAACTCCTGGACGCCCTCGGCCTGTACACCATCGAGGTCTATGCCAAGGCGCGCGAGGAGATCATCAGCGCCCAGTCCGAACAGCTGATGGAACTCTCCACCCCCGTCGTGAAGCTGTGGGACGGCGTGGTCGCCGTTCCGCTCGTGGGCACGCTCGACTCGGCGCGCACCCAGGTGGTGATGGAGAAGCTGCTCCAGACGCTCGTCGACACCGGCTCCGACCAGGCCATCATCGACATCACCGGTGTCCCCGCGGTGGACACCGAGGTTGCCCAGCACCTGCTCAAGACGGTGGTCGCCGCCCGGCTCATGGGCGCGGAGTGCACCATCTCCGGCATCCGTCCGCAGATCGCCCAGACCATCGTGGCTCTGGGCATCCAGTTCGGCGACATCGTGACCAAGGCGACGCTCGCGGACGCGCTGAAGCACGCGCTGCGCCGTGCCGACAACGGCCTCACCACCTCGGGCGGCCGGGCGTGAGCGAGCGCGTACCCGTCCTGAAGATCGGCGAGGTCCTCCTGGTGTCCATCCAGGTGGATCTGGAGGACCAGACCGTCCTGGATCTGCAGGACGACCTCGCCGCCCGCATCGTCGCCACGGGCGCGAGCGGCGTCGTCATCGACATCACCGCCGTGGAGATCGTCGACTCCTTCGTGGGCAGGATGCTGGCCACCACGGCGGCCATCTCCCGGATGCTCGACGCGGAGACCGTCGTCGTGGGCATGCGGCCCGCCGTGGCCATCACCCTGGTCGAGCTGGGCCTGTCACTCGGCGGGGTGCGTACCGCCCTGACCCTGGAGAAGGGGCTGGACATCCTGGCCCGGTCGAACAACCGCCGTCCGGCACGGCCGTGAGCGGGCTCCCCTCCGTCCCGGAGGGCGAGCACGAGACCGTCACGGTCGCGTCGAACGACGACGTGGTCCGCGCCCGCCAACTCGTGCGCACCCTCGCCCAGCGGTGCAAGTTGTCGCTGGTCGACCAGACGAAGCTGGTCACCGCTGCCAGTGAGCTCGCCCGCAACACCCTGGTGTACGGCGGTGGCGGAGTCATGCGCACCGGCCTGGTGCGCCGGAACGGCCGCCTCGGCGTGACAGCCGTCTTCGAGGACTCCGGGCCCGGCATTCCGGACCTGGATCTCGCGCTCACCGACGGATGGACTTCCGGCGGTGGTCTCGGCCTGGGCCTCAGTGGAGCGCGCCGGCTGGTGGACGACTTCACCCTGGACACCGAGGTCGGCCGCGGCACCCAGATCGCGGTGACCAAATGGGCCCGCTGACACTCCCGATGCTGGACTCGCAGGACGTCGCATGGTTCCGCGACCCCCAATCCCTGCCGGCCGCCGCGAGGGGGGCCGCATCCGCCCTGGCGCGGCGCCTCGGCTTCGACGAGCAGCGCTGCGCCGAGGTCGCTCTCGCGGTGAGCGAGGCGGCGACCAACCTGGACAGGCACGCCGTGGACGGCACCCTGCTGCTGCGTGCGGTACGCACGGCGAACGACGCGGGCGTCGAAATCGTCACCATCGACGCGGGCCCGGGCATGGCCGACGTGAGCCATTCGCTGACCGACGGCGTCTCCTCGGCCGGCACGCTCGGCATCGGACTCGGCGCGATCACACGCCTCGCCGACTCCGTCGACATCCACTCCGTGCCGGGACACGGGACCGTACTGGCCGCCCGCTTCTGGACGAAGGAGGCGGCGGGGCGGGCCGCGGCCGCGGGCGAGCCCGTCGTCGCGGGGCTCACCCGGCCCATCACCGGCGAAGAGGCGTGCGGCGACGCCTGGGCGGCCCGGCCCGTCGGTGTCCGTGTTCCGGAGCCGCAGCCGGCACGGCGAACCGTCGGGCGGGAGGTGTCCAACGCCCTGGACTGGTCCGCGCTGACCGGATTCGGCAGGTCCCGCACCGACGCCCCGGCGGCGTCCGCGGTGCCACGCGTGCCGAAGGACGGAGAGCAGGGGAATGATCCGTCGTCGGACGGCCCCGCCCTGCTGCTCATGTTCTGCGACGGCCTCGGCCACGGACCACTGGCCGGCCGTGCGGCCGACGCCGCCGTCACCGCCTTCAGGGACGGCCGCGCGCAGTCCCCGGACGGTGTGATCCGGGAGATCCACACGGCGCTGCGCGGCGGACGCGGTGGAGCGGTCGCCGTCGTGCGCATCGAACCCGGTGCGCGCACCGTGTCCTTCTGCGGGGTGGGGAACGTCAGTACCTTCGTCGTCGACCCGGCCACGAACACCCGCCGCTCCCTGCTGTCCGCGCCCGGCATCGTCGGCCACCAGCTGCCGACCCTGCGTACGGTCAGCCAGGAACTGCCCCGCGACAGCGGCGTGATCATGCACTCCGACGGGCTGACCGAGCGCTGGCAGCCCGTCGCCCTGCCCGGTCTGCTGGCGCACTCCCCGATCGTCGCAGCGGCTCAACTGCTGCGCGAGGCGGGAGTACGCCGCGACGACGCCGGAGCAGTGGTCGCGAAGGGGGCGTGGTGACGCCTCCCGCCGCCGGAAGCTCCGCTCCTCTGGCCACCATCACGCTCGCCACCGAGCAGGACATCTTCGTGCTCCGGCGCAGCGGCAAGGCGGTCGCCGAAGCCCTGGGGGTCGAGCGGCAGGACCAGATACGCCTCGCCACCGCCCTCAGCGAACTGGGCCGGGACGTCCTCGGCACGTCCGGACTCAGGGTCACGTTCGGCACGGTGCCGGGTGCGTCCCCGGTGCTGCGGGTCGCCGTTCTCTGGCGGGACGGATCGGGCCCCGGGCGCGAGTCGATCGAGGCCGCCTCCCGACTCGTGCCGACCCAGCACGACCCGGTGGGACGGGCCGTGACGATCGAACAGCAGCTCTCGGCCGCCGCCACCACCCCCGACAGCCTGCGGCGGGCCCAGGACGTCCTCAACGCGCACCGGGGTTCGACGGAGCTGGAGGACGCCCGCGCGCAGACCATCGACCTGATCGCCGCTCTGGAGGAGTCGCGGGCCCAGCGTGAGGAGCTTCGCCGCCTGAACGAAGAGCTGGAGGAGACCAACCGGGGAGTGGTGGCCCTCTACTCCGAACTGTCGGAGGAACTGGAGGAGACCAACCGCGGAGTGGTGGCCCTCTACGCAGAACTCGAGGAGAAGTCGAGCCAGCTGCGCGACGCGAGCGAGGCGAAGACCCGGTTCTGGGCCAACGTCAGCCACGAACTGCGCGCCCCGGTGAACTCCGTGGTGGGCCTGGCCCGACTGCTCCTCGACATCGACGGCGAGACCCTCGACGAGGAGCAGCGCAGGCGGATCTCGATGATCTCGGCCTCCGGCGCCACCCTCCTCGCCCTCGTCGACGAACTGCTCGACGTCGCCAAGGCCGAATCCGGACGCCTGGAACCCCACTGGGAGTCCATCGACCTGCGTGCCACCCTCGGCCAACTGCACGGCACCCTGCGGGGGTACGCGACCGGGGAGGGCGTCACGCTCTCCGTGGCCGACTCCTGGCCGGGCGCGACCCTCGTCAGCGACGAGGTCATGCTCACCCGTATCCTGCGCAACCTGCTGACCAACGCGCTGAAGTTCACCGAGGAGGGAACCGTCCGGCTCGACGTGGCGGCCGGGAACGGCGAACGCGGCGCGGAGGTCGTCTTCACCGTGACCGACACCGGCGTCGGCATCCCGCCGGAGGAACAGCACCAGGTGTTCGAGGAGTTCTACCAGGTCCGCGGAGCGCACCAGCGCGGCCGCTCCGGGACCGGTCTCGGCCTGCCCTACGCGCGGCGCCTCACCGAACTCCTCGGCGGCAACCTCGTCCTCGTCAGCACCCCGGGACAGGGCACCGAGGTCACCGTACGGCTTCCCGCCGCTCCGCCCGGAGCCGATTCCGCGCACGCCGAGCACCGCACCCCCGCACAGCTGGCCCTCCTCGTCACCGTCGACGACGACGAGGTCTTCCGCAGCACCCTGCGACCCGTACTCGCGCGACTCGCCGACCGCGTCGTCGAGGTGGGCGAGGGCGGCCGGGCGGTCGACACGATCCGCCGGGAACACCCCGAGGCGGTCCTGCTCGACCTGCACATGCCCGACATGGACGGCTACGACGTACTGGCGGAACTCGCGGGCGACAGCGACCTGTCCGGCATCCCGGTGATCGTCATCACCTCGGCCGCCGACGAGACCCTGGACCACGAGCGTCTGACCCACGCGCGGGCCGTCCTCGACAAGTCCACGCTGAACCTCGCCCGGCTGGCCGACGCGTTCGGGACCTTCCCGGAGCGGGTCCCGGACCCGGACGAATCCCCTCGAAGGGCCGAAGAGGGCGGCACGGGATGAGTCCCCTCGCTCACGCGGACAGCGCGGTCGCCACGGTCATGGTTCTCGACGACAACGACACCAATCGTTACATCGTGGGAAGTTGGCTGCGCCGCGCCGGACACACGGTCGTGGAGGCCGCCGACGGTACCGAAGGCCTCGCGCTGCTCGCGAAGTCGCCCGACGCACTGCTGCCCGAACTCGCGATCGTCGACGTGAAGCTGCCGGACATGAGCGGATTCGAGGTGTGCGAGCAGATCAAGGCCGACCCCCGGACCGCCCACCTGCCCGTCATCCACGTCTCCGCCACGGCGATCGAGGTGAGCGACCGCACCCAGGGACTGCACCGGGGTGCCGACGCCTACCTGACCGAACCGATCGCCCCGGACGAACTCCTGGCGACCGTCACCGCCGCCCTCCGGTACGCCCGCGCGCGCCGCCGCGCCGAGCGGCTCGCGACCCGGGTCGCCGCGCTCAACAGCAGCACCCTCGCCGTGTACGCGGCGAGGGACGGCGAGGCCTTCACCCACGCGGCGGCGGCCGGAGCCGCCGTGCTGATGTACTCGCCCGCCGTGGCCGTCGCCCTCAGCCCCGACGGCCGGACCGTATACGTGGTGCCGCGACAGGCCGGCCGCCCCCGAGGATCCGGAGAGCCGCCGGTCACCCTCGCGCAAGGCGACGCCCGCCTGCTGGACTTCCTGTCGGAGAGGGCCCTCGGCGACTCCACCGGTACGGAGATCGCCGTCCTGTCGGGCGCCGAGTGGAAGGAGCTGGCCTGCCGGGACGGAAACAGCCACCCCGACGTCTTCCCCGACCGGGTCGCACTGGTTCTCGCCCGCACCAAGCGGGGCCGGCCCCCGGTCGCGCTCGCCGTCGACGCCGCGACACTCGTCGGCGACGACGATCGGGAGCTGCTGTCCCAGCTGGCCCAGGCGTGCGCGCTGGCCCTGGAAGCGCTGCGCAGCCACAGCGAGGAACACGCACTGGTCCTGGCCCTGCAGCGTACGTTCCTGCCGGACCGGCTGCCCGACGTGCCGGGGGTGGACATGGCGGTCCGCTACGAACCTGCCGCCGACCTCGCGGAGATCGGCGGCGACTTCTACGAGGCCATCGAGACCCCCGGGGGTCTGCTCCTGGCCATCGGAGACGTCGCCGGACACTCCCTCAAGGCAGCCATGATCATGGGCGAGGTGCGCCACGCCCTGCGCGCGTACGCCATCGAGGGCCACGATCCGCAGACCCTGCTCATCCGGCTGGACGCCCTGCTGGTGCGCCTGAGGCCGTCCATCACCGTCACCGTCTGCCTGGTACTGGTGGAGCCGGGCGGCAGACGGGTGCACATCGCCAACGCCGGTCACATCCCGCCCCTGTTGAGACACCCCGACGGCTCCACCCGCTATCTCACCGAGCACGGCCCGCTGCTCGGGCTCAGCCTTCCGCACGAACCCGCCGTGCCCTACGACGTGCCCGCGGGTTCGACGCTGTTGCTGCTGACGGACGGGCTGATCGAAGTCCCGGGCGAGGACCTCGACGACAGCATGGCCGCCCTGGACCGCACCCTCGCGGCCTCCTCGCCGGAGCTGGAGGAGCTCTGCGACACCCTGCTGGACGCCTTCGGCAAGGGGAAGACGGACGACATCGCGATCCTGGCGGCCCGGATCGGCTGAGTGCGCCTCCACGACCCACGGCCCGGACGGCCTTTGTCCGTGCCGGCCCGCGGGGCTCACCGACCCACGGGGCCGTCCGCGCGTCAGCCGGTGCGAGGCCCTCGTGGCGTCCGGCGGCCCCGTCGGACGCCCCAGCCGCCCGACGGAGGGCCGAACGGCCCTGTCCCCAGGTGCACTCGGACGTATTCACTGCGAGTCGTCGCATGCCGCGGGCCGGTCCGACGGCGACACCGTGCA
>NZ_JBHWZJ010000315.1:0-8097 GCF_042728415.1 Streptomyces sp. NPDC060198
CCCGGTGAGGACGGTCCCTACTGGTCCCGCCGCGGTCGGGGGGAGTGCCGCGGCCGGACCCCACAGAGAGGGGCCTGTCCCATGCCCTGCGGATTCCTGCCTGGTCCGCCGGGCCGTGCTTCCATCGTGCCCGCTCGCACCGCCCGTGCGGGCCAGTGAAAGGCCCCTGTCGCCGGGCCCTTGGTCCCGGGCGAGCCGGACACCGGCCCGGCCCCTCCCCCGCGGCAGGTTCGAACACCGATCGCCATCGGCCCCCGAATCCGGCCAGGTGTACGGATAGAATCTGCCGACCGCGCTCGGGACCGAGGGGGAGGCAGGAGCTGTGGCGCAAGCGAGGAAGATCGCGCTCTACATCGTGGTGGTCTTCGTGCTGTACACGATCATCACGTCGCCCGCGAGGGCCGCCGACCTCGTCCAGGTAGGGTTCGAAGGCATCTCCAGCGCCGCCCAGGGCGTCGGGGACTTCATGTCCGAGCTGGTGAAGTAGGAGCCCTGCCGATGATCCGCCACCTGGTCCTGTTCAAGCTGAACGACGGCGTGGAGCGGGACGACCCGCGGGTCGTGGCCGGCGCGAAGGCGTTCCGGGAACTGGACGGGCTCGTACCCGGGCTGGAGTTCTGGGAGTGCGCCTGGAACATCACCGACCGGCCGATCGCGTACGACTTCGCCATCAACTCCGCCGTCGCCGACGAGGACGCGCTCAAGCGGTACGTCGAGCACCCGGCGCACCGGGCGGCGGCCGGTCAGTGGCGCGAGTTCGCCACCTGGGTCATCGCCGACTACCCCTTCTGAGCCCTACGCGCCCCGGCACGCGGCCCGTTCGCGGGTCGCGCCCGGCCGTTCGCGGCCCCTGCGCGCACCACGTGCGCCCCGGTCCCGCCCGCCTCCGCCCCGCCTTCGCCCCACCTCCGCTCCGCCTTCGCCCAGCCTTCGCCCCACCTCCGCTCCGCCTCCGCACGAGCGCCCCGGCAAGTGGGGTCACGGAGCCACCGGCCGTCGCCCGACGCCTCTCACCTCTCAGGTGAGGGGCTTTTATTGGTTTTTAAACCCATTTGACTCCAACACGGCTATATACGGTGCTTGCACACAGTGGACATGTCTTGTGATGCTATGACCGCTTTTGATGGATGAATTGACCGCAGTTGTCCGTCACGTTGACTGTCAGTCGACCGTGCAGTCCGACCATGAAGCGTGATCATGAAGCGTGACCGTGAAGGGGTGGCGTCACCGTGCCGGCCAGTGCAGCGCCTCAAGTGCCTCCCCAGACCGTCCAGAAGGACCGGACCGAGCTGTCCGACGACATCCAGACCGAGACGCCCGACCCCTCCACGCCCCCGGCGAGAACCCGGGGCGCCGACACCAGGGCTCTCACCCAGCTGCTCTTCGGCCAGCTCAAGGACCTCGATGCCGGCACGTCCGAACACCGCAGGGTGCGGGCCGCGCTGATCGAGGCGAACCTGCCGCTGGTGCGGTACGCCGCGGCACGCTTCCGCAGCCGCAACGAGCCGATGGAGGACGTCGTCCAGGTCGGCACCATCGGCCTGATCAACGCGATCGACCGCTTCGACCCCGAACGCGGCGTCCAGTTCCCCACGTTCGCGATGCCGACCGTGGTGGGCGAGATCAAGCGCTACTTCCGGGACAACGTCCGCACCGTCCACGTGCCCCGCCGGCTGCACGAACTCTGGGTGCAGGTCACCGGGGCGACCGAGGACCTGACGACGGCCCACGGGCGCTCCCCCACCACCGCCGAGATCGCCGAGCGGCTGCGGATCTCCGAGGACGAGGTGCTGGCCTGCATCGAGGCCGGCCGGTCCTACCACGCGACCTCGCTGGAAGCGGCCCAGGAGGGCGACGGACTGCCCGGTCTGCTCGACCGCCTCGGGTACGAGGACCCGGCACTCGCCGGGGTCGAACACCGCGATCTCGTACGGCATCTGCTCGTACAGCTGCCCGAGCGCGAGCAGCGGATTCTGCTGCTGCGCTACTACAGCAACCTGACACAGTCCCAGATCAGTGCCGAACTGGGCGTCTCCCAGATGCACGTGTCAAGACTTTTGGCCAGAAGTTTCGCCCGACTGCGATCCGCAAACAGGATCGAGGCATAACCGGAACGGGTAGAACGTCTCCGAGCGGTTTTCCGGCGCCCCGCACCCCTCGCACCCCTTGCTTCCTGCGCATACGCGGCGCTGACTTATCGACATGTCACTACAGCGTGTTGCCGACATGTGACATTCTGCTGGAACCGCGTTTGCCGCAGCCTCCCCTCCGGTATTCAGGTGGAGGCTGCGTTCCTCCGATGGTCGCGGCCACCGCGACCGTCCGCGACCTCAAGGGGGTGGCATGTCCGTAGACCAGGGCAGCTCGAAGGTGCTCACGCTCACGAAGAGCGCGCCCGCGCCTGCCGTGCTCACCAGCTCGTCGGAAGCCATCGACACCCGTACGCTGTCCCGCTCCCTGTTCCTGCGGCTCGCCGCACTCGGTCCCGAGGGAACGGACAGCCCGGAGCGGGCCTACGTACGCGACACACTCATCGAGCTCAACCTCCCGCTGGTGCGGTACGCGGCAGCGCGCTTCCGCAGCCGCAACGAACCGATGGAAGACATCGTCCAGGTCGGCACCATCGGCCTGATCAAGGCGATCGACCGGTTCGACTGCGAACGGGGGGTGGAGTTCCCAACGTTCGCCATGCCTACGGTCGTGGGCGAGATCAAGCGGTTCTTCCGCGACACCTCGTGGTCCGTGCGGGTCCCCCGCCGGCTCCAGGAGCTGCGCCTGGCACTCACCAAGACCAGCGACGAACTGGCGCAGCGGCTCGACCGCTCGCCGACCGTTCCGGAGCTGGCCAAGGCGCTCGGCGTCTCGGAGGAGGACGTCGTCGACGGGCTCGCCGTCGGCAACGCCTACACCGCCTCCTCCCTCGACTCCCCGTCCCCCGAGGACGACGGCGGCGAGGGCTCCCTCGCGGACCGCCTGGGGTACGAGGACACCGCGCTGGAGGGGGTCGAGTACCGCGAGTCCCTGAAGCCGCTGCTGGCCAAGCTCGCTCCCCGCGAGCGGCAGATCATCATGCTGCGGTTCTTCGCCAACATGACCCAGTCGCAGATCGGCGAGGAGGTCGGCATCTCCCAGATGCACGTCTCGCGCCTGCTGACCCGCACGCTCGCGCAGCTGCGCGAGGGGCTCATCACCGACTGACGGTCACCGGCCGCCGGGGGAGACGCGCTCACGCGCCCCGGCGGCATCCCCCATGCCCGGGCCGCGCCCGGACGTCCCCGGGTCGCGCCCCGGCACGTCCGGCCGGTCCGGCTCTCCGACGCCCGGCCGCGCCGCGCACCCGCGATCCGTGCGCCCGCCGCCCCGCAGGCGCGCCCCGCGCTGCCCACGAACGCCTCGGCGGCCCCCGTAGGACGGAGGCCGCCGCGTGGCCGGACGGTGCGGGGGTCAGCCGAGGGCGAGCCAGGCGACCGCGGCAAGGACGACGACGACCGCGACGACCGCGACGATCACGCCGGTCTTCGGACCGCCGGACGGGGCTGCCTGCTGCGGCCGGCGCTCCGGCTCTCCGTCGTCGACGAAGGCGCGGAACATCTGCGTGCTGCCCGCCGGGTCGTCATTGCCCGCGGGGCCCTGCTGAGGGGCGTGGGGGTTGTGTGCCATGGGCCAGGACCCTAGCGAACTCGGGCCTTCCGCCCAACCCCTGGGGGACGTGCGGGCGACGGTTCGTACGGACATTCCCCTCATCTCCACAACACCGCGCATCGTCAACATGGCGACGCAGGGGCTCTCACCCTGTGGTGTGAGACACACGGATGACGCACCGGGGCCACACGCTGGGGCTTTGACCGTCAGCCTACGGAGCCTTTTGGGTTCCTTTACTTATGCAAGCCCCGTTTAGTTTGCCTGCAGCAACCAACGGCTTCTATGGTTGCCCTAAGCAACAAGATGCAGAGCAGAAGTCTGGGGGTGCCCCGTGGCCGCACGGAGTCAGTACGAGGAACTGGCCCGGCACCTCAGCGCCGTGGGCGTCGTGAAACGGGGACTCGCCCGCGCACTGCCCTCCGACTGCCCCGGCGGCTCGGCGGCGGTGCTCACGCTTCTCGCCCAGCACGGCGAGATGCGCATCAGCCGGCTCGCCGAGCTGCTCTCCGTGGACATGTCCGTGACCAGCCGACACGTCGCCCACGTGGCGGAACGCGGCTGGATAGAGCGGTTTCCCGACCCCGCGGACAAGCGGTCACGCATCTTGCGGCTGACCTCCTCCGGACGCGACGTGCTCGCCGACCTCAGCCGTCGGAGCACGGAAGTGTTCGCGCACAACCTCGCGGACTGGTCCGACGACGAAGTCGGACAACTCATCACGTTGCTGGCACGGCTCTGCGGCAGCTTCGCCGCCCGCACCCCCAGTGCGTGCGCCCCCGGACGGCACACCGACGACTGTCGCGCGCGCCTCACCGGGGCCACCGCCCCGACGGCCACCGACCCGGAGCAGTAGCCCCGGAAGGGCTCGTTCCGGTCGACGGCGACCTGACGGACACCCGTACACCTCTGTAACAGAAGCAAAGCAAAGGACATTCATGGCTACGACCACACCGACCGGTGTGCGGGGCGGCCACGCCAAGCACGGGGGCTCCGAAGCTCCCGACGGCGCGCCGATGACACACCGGCAGATCATGGAGGCCCTGACCGGGCTCCTGCTCGGCATGTTCGTCGCGATCCTGTCGTCGACGGTTGTCTCCAACGCCCTCCCCCACATCATCTCGGACCTCGGTGGCGGCCAGAGCGCCTACACCTGGGTCGTCACGGCCTCCCTGCTGGCGATGACCGCGACGACCCCGATCTGGGGCAAGCTCTCGGACCTCTTCAGCAAGAAGCTGCTGGTCCAGATAGCCCTGGTCATCTACGTGCTGGGCTCCTGCGCCGCCGGTCTGTCGACCAGCTCCGGCATGCTGATCGTCTTCCGTGTCGTGCAGGGCATCGGCGTCGGCGGTCTCTCCGCCCTGGCGCAGGTCGTGCTCGCCGCGATGATCTCGCCGCGCGAGCGCGGCCGGTACAGCGGTTACCTCGGCGCGGTCTTCGCCGTCGCCACCGTCGGCGGCCCGCTGCTCGGCGGTGTCATCACCGACACCAGCTGGATGGGCTGGCGCTGGTGCTTCTACGTGGGTGTGCCGTTCGCGATCATCGCCCTCTTCGTGCTCCAGAAGACCCTGAAGCTCCCGGTCGTCAAGCGTGACGTCAAGGTCGACTGGACCGGCGCGTTCTTCATCAGCGCGGGCGTCTCGCTGCTGCTGCTCTGGGTGACCTTCGCCGGCGACAAGTACGCCTGGGGCTCCTGGCAGACCGTCGTCATGCTGCTCGGCGTCGTGGCCCTCATCGGCGCGTTCGTCTTCACCGAGTCGAAGGCCCGCGAGCCGATCATCCCGCTGCGGCTCTTCCGCAACCGGACGATCACCCTGGCCTCGGTGGCCTCGCTCTTCGTCGGTGTCGCGATGTTCGCGGGCACCGTCTTCTTCAGCCAGTACTTCCAGCTGGCGCGCGGCAAGTCGCCGACGATGTCCGGCGTCATGACGATCCCGATGATCGCGGGTCTCTTCCTCTCCTCGACCATCTCCGGTCAGGTCATCACCAAGACCGGACGCTGGAAGGCCTGGCTCGTCTCCGGTGGCGTCCTGGTCACCGCGGGTCTCGGCCTGCTGGGCACGATCCGGTACGACACGACGTACTGGCACGTCGGGGTCTTCATGTTCCTCGTCGGCGCCGGTGTCGGCATGATGATGCAGAACCTGGTCCTCGCCGCGCAGAACCAGGTCGCTCCCCAGGACCTCGGTGCGGCCAGCTCCGTGGTCACGTTCTTCCGTTCGCTCGGTGGCGCCATCGGCGTCTCGGCGCTCGGTGCCGTCATGGCCAACCGCGTCACCCACTACGTGTCGGACGGCCTCTCGGACCTCGGTGTCAAGAGCACCGGCGGCACCGGCGGCGGCATCCCGGACCTGGCGACGCTGCCCGCCCCGATGCGTGCGGTCGTCGAGTCCGCGTACGGCCACGGTGTCGGTGACGTCTTCCTGTTCGCCGCCCCGTGCGCGCTGCTCGCCTTCCTCTTCGCGATCTTCATCAAGGAGGTCGCGCTCCGGACGAACACCGGCAGCGAGGCCGCGGCCCAGGCTCCGGCCGACGCCACCCCGGCCGCCACCGCGGCCACGGCCGCCCCGGCCACGGTCGCCCCGGCCGCCACCGCGACGCTCCAGGCGCCCGCGGACACCGCGACCGACATCGCCACCGTCCAGGGCACCCCGGTGCGCGGTGTGGTGCGCGGCGCGGACGGCGCTCCCGTCGCCCAGGCAGCCGTCACGCTGATCTCCCTCGGCGGTCGTCAGCTGGGCCGCTCGGTGGCGCAGGCGGACGGTTCCTACGTCCTCGACGCCCCCGGCACCGGCAGCTACGTGCTGATCGCCTCCGCCGACGGCTGCCAGCCGCAGGCGTCCACGGTGGTCGTCGGCGACGAGCCGCTGGCCTACGACATCCTGCTCTCCGGCACCAGCGGACTGGCCGGTACGGTCCGGGCCGCCGAGGCCGGTACCCCGGTCCGGGGCGCCATGGTCATCGTGACCGACGTGCGCGGTGACGTACTCGCCACCGGCACCTCCGGCGAGAGTGGTGACTTCGCCTTCGGCGAGCTGGTCCCCGGCACCGTGACGCTCGCGGTGAACGCGGCGGGTCACCGCCCGCTGGCCCTCCCGGTGGAGATCGCCGGCACGGGTGTCACCCGGGTCGAGGCCTCCCTCCAGGCCGGCGCCCTCGTCCAGGGCGTGGTGCGCGCCGGCTCCGCCGGCGGTGCCCTCGCGGACGCCCGCGTCACCCTGATCGACGCCGCGGGCAATGTCGTCGCCACCTCCACGACCGGTGCGGACGGCGCGTACGCCTTCACCGATCTGGACGCCGGTGAGTACTCCGTCGTCGCGACCGGCTACCCGCCGGTGGCGAGCACCGTGGCCGTCGCCGGTCACGGTGTCGACGGACACGACATCGAACTCGCCCACCCCGGCGAGTGACCGAGCGATAAGCCCCCTGGCGGGACAGTGCTTTCAGCGGAGAGTCTGTCCCGGCCGGTGGAATGGGCCCCGGTGGCGCGTGCGGCAGGCAGGGGACGGCCTGCCGCCCCGCCCCGGGGCCCGACTCGTATCCCGAGTCGTCACGTCAGTGGACAAGGAAAGAGAACGTCATGGGACTTCGCGCACAGGTACGGACGCGGGACGGCTGGGCGGTCCAGCACGCGATCGTCACGGTCACCGACATGACCGGCACCCAGATACTGCGCGCCACGGCCGACGAGGACGGCGCGACCCGCACGGAAGAGCCGCTGCCCGCCGGTGCCTACACGGTGATCGTGACCGCCGTCGGCTACGCGCCGGCCGCTTCCACCGCCCTCGTCACGGCCGGCGGCCGGATCGAGGCCGGCACCGTGGTCCTGGCCCGCCAGGGCGGCGTGGAACTCCCCCCGCCCGGCGACTGGTCGCTCGACCCCGCGCACAGCTCGGTGGCCGCCTCCGCCCAGCACCTGGGCATCTCCAGCGTGCGCGGCCGGTTCACCGAGTTCAGCGGCCGGATCGTGATCGACGAGGACATCGCCCGGTCCCGGGTGGACGCCGTCATCGACGCGGCGAGCATCGACACCGGCAACGGCATGCGCGACAAGCACCTGCGGTCGGCCGACTTCCTCGACGTGGAGCGGTTCCCCGAACTCGCGTACAACTCCCACGCACTGGTCCCGGCCGGCCCGGACCGCTGGACGGTCGAGGGCGAGCTGACGATGCGGGGCATCGCCCGCCCCGTCGACCTCGACCTCACCTACCTCGGCACCGGCCCCGACCCGTGGGGAGGCGTCAGGGCGGCGTTCCGCGCCACGGCCGAGCTGCGCCGCGACGACTTCGCGATGAACTACAACCAGGTCGTGAAGGCGGGCATCTCCGCCATCGGCACGACGCTCCGCGTGGAGCTGGACATCCAGGCGGTCCAGGGCGACACCCTGCCCGCCTGAACCGTGCGCGACGGGCCGGGTGACGGGCCCGGCGCCGGGCCGGCCGCCGCGGAGCGTACGCC
>NZ_JBHWZJ010000316.1:0-8043 GCF_042728415.1 Streptomyces sp. NPDC060198
GCCGGTCAGTCGCCGGCCCCGCCGCCGCGCACCGGTTCCCAGTCGGCCGGCTCGCCCCAGAACGCCTCGTCCTCGAACTCCCGGGTGCCCATCGGCGCCAGTACGAACACGTCCGGCGCCCCGTCGAGCACGCCGCCCGAGGGATCGTCCGCGCCGTCCTGGCGCACGACGTCCCGGTCCGGCATCACGATGTCCCGCACGACCAGGGCGACGAGGTAGAGGGTGCCCAGCAGGTGCAGGACGATGGCGAGCTGGTAGCCGTCCTGCGGCAGCCCCTGGTGCTTGTCGCCGCTGCTCGTGTACGCGAGGTACATCCAGATGCCGAGGAAGTACAGCACCTCGCACGCCTGCCAGATCAGGAAGTCACGCCACCGCGGACGCGCCAGCGCGGCGAGCGGAATCAGCCAGAGCACGTACTGCGGTGAGTAGACCTTGTTCGTCAGGACGAAGGCCGCCACCACGAGGAACGCGAGCTGGGCGAACCTCGGCCTGCGCCGCCCGACCAGTGCCAAGGACGCGATGCCGAGGCAGCAGAGCCCCATCAGCACCACCGAGGCCACGTTCACGACAGAGGGTTCGATCGGGCGTCCGACGCGCTGCGTGATGATCAGCCAGAACGACCCGAAGTCGATGCCGCGTTCCCTGCTGAACGCGTAGAACTTGTTCCACCCGTCGAAGGCGTACAGCATCACCGGCAGGTTCACCACCAGCCAGGCGACCGCGGCCGAGAAGGCGGCGACGAGGAACGGCCGCCACTTCCCCGCGCGCCAGCAGAGCACCAGGAGCGGTCCGAGCAGCAGGGCGGGATACAGCTTCGCCGCCGTCGCCAGTCCGATCAGGACACCGAACGCCACCGCCCTCCCGCGCGACCACATCAGCATCGCCGCGGCGGTCAGGGCGACGGCCAGCAGGTCCCAGTTGATCGTGGCGGTGAGCGCGAAGGCGGGCGCCAGAGCGACCAGCAGCCCGTCCCAGGGGCGGCGTCGGTGGGTGCGCGCGACGCACACGACCGCCACCACCGCGCAGATCATCAGCAGGCCGGCGTTGACGAGCCAGTACATCTGCTCGCGCTGCTGCATCGGATCGCTGTCCGGGGTGAGCGTGAGCCAGGAGGCGACCTGCATGAACAACCCGGTCAGGACCGGGTATTCGAGGTACTGCATGTCGCCGCCGAGCCGGTCGAAGTACGGCAGCAGCCCGTCCGCGAAGCCCCGGCCGACGAAGAGGTGGGGGATGTCGGAGTAGCAGGCATGGGTGTACTGCGAGCTGGTGCCTCTGAACCACGCCCAGTTGTAACAGGGGAGCTTCTGCACCATGCCGAGCGCGAACATCCCGATCGCCACCAGGGCGACCACCCGCACGGCCGTCAGCGCTCCGCCGCCGAACCGTGCGAACCGGCCCGCCGGTCCGCCGATCAACCCGGCGCCGGCGGCGGCGATCTCGTCCCGTCGGGTGGGTGCGACGGGACGCTCCTGGTCCTCGCTGGTCTCATCTGCGCTTGGCATGCGCCACATCCTGCCGTACCGGGCTGTGCGGGAGACGGGAGACCGCCGGACACGACGGAGGGCCGCCCGCACCTGGCTGGGTGCAAACGGCCCTCGTACACGGCCCGGGCGCGGGCCCGACAGCGGTTTCGGCTATCCGCCGCCTCCGCCCGTGGTGATGAACCCGGTGGAGCCGTTGGAACTGTTGCCGTTGCCGTTGCCATTACCGGTGGAGCTGGAGTCCGTGCCCTCGGTATCGCTGCCGTCCGTCGTACCGGCGGTGTCGCTGCCGTCCGTCGTACCGGTCGTGTCCGTGCCGCTGTCCGTCCCCGTGCCGGTCGCCGCTTCCGGGGCGCAGGTGTTCCAGCCCCAGGTGGTGCAGGTGTCGCTGGGCGAGGGGGTGGGCGACATGGTCGACGGCGTCGGCTCCACCGTGGGCTTCTCGGACGGCGTGGGCGACGCGCTGCTGGGGGTCGGCGAGGGGGTCGGGCTGGGGCTCGCGCCGCCGCCGTAGACCTTCTCACCGACGGGCTCGGGCTTGGGGAAGTCCACGACCTTCGTGCCCTTCACCGCGCCGACCATGTAGTCGTGCCAGATCTGTGCGGGGAACGACGCACCGTGGATCTTGTCCTCCCCGGCGGTGCCGAACATGCTCTGGAACTCGCGGTCCTTGTGCTTCTCGTCGTCGTCCAGCCGGAACATGCTGACGGCGGTGGAGATCTGCGGGGTGTAGCCCACGAACCAGGCCGACATGTTCTCGTCCGTGGTACCCGTCTTGCCCGCCACGGACCGGCCGGGAAGCTGCGCGGAGGTACCGGTGCCCTGCTCGACGACGTTCTTCAGCACGTCGGTGACGTTGTCGGCGATGGCGGAGTCGAAGGCGGTCCTGGTCGCCTTCGCGTGCTGGTAGACGACCTCGCCCCCCTGCTTGACCTCGGTGACCGAGTAGGGATCGTTCTGCCTGCCGCTGGTGGCGAACGTGGCGTACGCACCGGCCATACGGATCGCGCTGGGCGAGGAGGTGCCGATCGAGAACGACGGGACCTTGTAGTCGGCCATGTAGTTGTCGTCGCGCAGGCCCGCCGCGATGGCGGCTTCCTTCACCTTGTCCGTACCGACGTCCATACCGAGCTGGACGAAGGGCGAGTTGATCGACTCCTGCATGGCGTACCGCAGGTCCACATCACCGTAGGAGGTGTGGTCGTCGTTGGTCTGGAGCCACTGCTCGCCCTTCTTGTTCTCCCAGGGCGTGCCCGTGTAGTCGTTGATCTTCAACTCGTTGTCGCCGTTGTAGATGCTCTTGGGCGAGACCGGGGTGCGCTCGGACTCGCTCTGCTGCTCGCCCAGGTCCGGGTCCCGCTTGCCGTACTCCATGGCGGCCGTCAGCACGAACGGCTTGAACGTAGAGCCGACCTGCGCGCCCGTGGCGTCGGCGTTGTTGGTGTAGTGCTTGGTGGCGTCCTGCCCGCCGTAGATGGCGAGGATGGCACCGGTGGCCGTGTCGACCGAGGCGCCGCCGAACTGGACGTACGTGTCCTTCGTCGGACGCTTCTTGGGGTCGATCCTCTCGTCGTAGACCCGCTTCACCGCGGTGTTGAGCTGCTGGACCTTCTTCTTGTCGAAGGTCGTGTGGATCTCGAAGCCACCCTGCGCGAGGATGTCGGCGTCGATGTTGGCCTTGTTGTTGGCCAGGAAGTACTTCTTGGCCAGGTCCACCAGGTAACCGGTCTGGCCGCTGAGCTGAGCGCTCTTCTTCGGCTCCACCGGCATCGGGAACTTCGTGTACTTGGCCCGCTCCGCCGCGCTGAGGTGGCCGTCCTTGACCTCCTCGTCGAGGATCCAGCTCCAGCGCTCCGTGGCGCGGGTCAGGTTCTTCTGGGCTGTCGCCTCCACCGGGTCCACCTCGGGGGCCCCGGCCGGGTCGTAGTAGCTGGCGCCCTTGAGCAGAGTGGCCAGGAAGGCGCACTCGCTCGGGTTCAGTTCGGCGGCGTCCTTGCCGTAGTACGTGCGTGCCGCGGCCTGAAGCCCGGAGGCGCCCCGGCCGTAGTAGGAGACGTTGAGGTACCCCGCCATCACTTCGCTCTTCTTCATCTTGCTGCCCACCTTGAGCGTGATGAAGAGTTCCTTGAACTTGCGGCTGACCGTCTGCTCCTGCGTGAGCATCGAGTTCTTCACGAACTGCTGGGTGATGGTCGACCCGCCCTGGGTCTCACCGCCCTTGGCCATGTTGAACAAGGCTCGCGCGATACCCATGGGGTCGATGCCGTGGTCCGTGGCGAACGACTTGTTCTCGGCCGAGATGACGGCGTTGCGCATGGCCGCCGGGATCTGTGCGTAGCTGATCTCCTGGCGGTTCACCTCGCCACCGGTCGCGACCATCTGCGAGCCGTCGGCCCAGTAGTAGACGTTGTTCTGCGCCTTGGCCGCCTGGCTGACGTCGGGTGTCTGCACCAACGCGTACGAGACCCCCGCGATACCCATGAGGAGACCGAGGAAGCTCAGGCAGAGGCCGGAGACCAGCTTCCACGACGGCACCCAGCGCTTGAATCCGTACTTGCCGTAGCGGGGATAGTCGATGATCCGCCGCTTGCTCGGCCGTCCGTCCCCCCGGCCCCGCCCGGGGCCGCCCTCGGAACCCCCGCCGCGACGTCGGCCACCTCCTCCGCCGCCCGGGCCTCCGGAGTCGGCTCCCTCGGCCCCGCGCCGCCGACCGCCACGCTGGGCGGCACGACGCGCTTCGGCGCGGCCACCTGGCGGCCGCTCTTCGGGATACGAGCCGGAAGGTGACTCGTTCGTCACCCTGTGTGATGATTCCGTGCGGCGTCCTGCTGACTGCGGCGCGGCTCGTCGGGCCGCGGCACGCCCCCCGTCTTGCGGTTGAGGCGTTTTACGACGGTGCTCGCTCATCGAACGACTACTCCTCGGGCAGGCGAGAGCGCCTGGAAGCGGCAGGTGAGATCCGGTCCCCCCGAATTGCGGACAGGCCCTGCGGAAGGCTCACCCGCAGTACATCCGGCAGTCCGCGAAGACTGACGCACGAAGGCGCCTCGCGGTTCCCGGTGATCTGCATGCCGGACAGACTACGCACGGTCAAAACCCATCTAGGGCCGAACTTCACCCCAAATGACGCAAGTCGCTTGCTACGAATTAGTGATGTGACGCCGTTCACGAAGGCAGCCCTTGTCGAACCCTGCGGACCGATCTATCGTGCTGATGTATCGAGTCGATACATCAGGGCGACATAAGTACACCGGTCGAACGTCACGGGACCATCCGACAGCGGAGGAGGCGAAGATGAGCAGACGCTCCGGCATCCTCGAATTCGCTGTCCTCGGACTGCTCCGCGAGTCCCCGATGCACGGCTATGAGCTGCGCAAACGCCTCAACACCTCGCTGGGCATCTTCCGCGCGTTCAGCTACGGCACCCTCTATCCCTGTCTCAAGACGCTGGTCGCCAGCGGCTGGTTGATCGAGGAGCCGAGCACCGCCCCGGCCGATCTCGCGACGCCCGCTTCTTCACTCGCGGGGCGCAGGGCGAAGATCGTGTACCGATTGACGTCGGAGGGCAAGGAGCACTTCGAGGAGCTGCTCTCGCACACCGGCCCGGACGCCTGGGAGGACGAGCACTTCGCCGCTCGCTTCGCCTTCTTCGGCCAGACGGAACGCGATGTGCGCATGCGCGTCCTGGAAGGCCGGCGCAGCAGGCTGGAAGAGCGCCTGGAGAAGATGAGCGCCTCTCTCGCCCGCACCCGTGAACGACTCGACGACTACACACTTGAGCTGCAGCGACACGGCATGGAGTCCGTGGAGCGCGAAGTGCGCTGGCTGAACGAGCTCATCGAGAGCGAGCGCTCGGGACGGGACCGGCGACGGTCCGCACCCGAGGGCTCCCCTCAGCAGGACACAGCAGAGGAAACGGGCGGCCTGCCCCGGCGCCGGGCTGACACCCCGCCGGATCCGTCCGATGACACCGCCTGACGGAGTTCCCGCACATCGCGGGCGCCTCCGTCAGGACCACCATTACACACAGGGAGCAACCGGAATGGGTTCGGTTCGCGTAGCCATCGTCGGCGTGGGCAACTGCGCCGCCTCACTGGTGCAGGGCGTCGAGTTCTACAAGGACGCCGATCCGGCCGGCAAGGTGCCCGGTCTGATGCACGTCCAGTTCGGCGACTACCACGTCGGCGACGTCGAGTTCGTCGCCGCCTTCGACGTCGACGCGAAGAAGGTCGGCCTCGACCTCGCGGACGCCATCGGTGCCAGCGAGAACAACACCATCAAGATCGCGGACGTGCCCACCACCGGCATCACCGTCCAGCGCGGCCACACCCACGACGGTCTGGGCAAGTACTACCGCGAGACGATCGAGGAGTCCGCCGAGGCCCCCGTGGACATCGTCCAGGTCCTCAAGGACAAGCAGGTCGACGTTCTCGTCTGCTACCTCCCCGTCGGTTCCGAGGTCGCGGCGAAGTTCTACGCCCAGTGCGCCATCGACGCCAAGGTCGCGTTCGTCAACGCCCTCCCGGTCTTCATCGCCGGCACCAAGGAGTGGGCTGACAAGTTCACCGAGGCCGGTGTCCCGATCGTCGGCGACGACATCAAGTCGCAGGTCGGCGCGACCATCACGCACCGCGTGATGGCGAAGCTCTTCGAGGACCGGGGCGTCGTCCTGGACCGCACGATGCAGCTGAACGTCGGCGGCAACATGGACTTCAAGAACATGCTCGAGCGTGAGCGCCTGGAGTCCAAGAAGATCTCGAAGACGCAGGCCGTCACCTCGCAGATCCGTGACCGCGAGCTCGGTGCCGACAACGTCCACATCGGTCCTTCGGACTACGTGGCGTGGCTGGACGACCGCAAGTGGGCGTACGTCCGCCTCGAAGGCCGCGCCTTCGGTGACGTCCCGCTGAACCTCGAGTACAAGCTCGAGGTGTGGGACTCCCCGAACTCGGCCGGTGTCATCATCGACGCCGTCCGTGCCGCGAAGATCGCCCTGGACCGGGGCATCGGTGGCCCGATCCTCTCCGCTTCCTCGTACTTCATGAAGTCCCCGCCGGTCCAGTACTTCGACGACGAGGCCCGCGAGAACGTCGAGAAGTTCATCGCCGGCGAGGTCGAGCGCTGATCCGGCCGAACCGCCGTCGGCACCGCCCGTGAGCAGGTGCGGTAACGCCCCCTCACACGCCTGACGTCCAAGGTCCTCGAGCCCCCGCGCTCGGGGACCTTCGTCGTATGTGACCCTTGCTCACATGGCTGTCGCGCGTGATCTGCGCATACTCCTGCGCCTTCGGAATTTCCGTCGCCTCCTCGCCGTGCGGCTTCTCTCCCAGGCGGCGGACGGCGTGTACCAGGTCGCGCTGGCCGCGCACGTCGTCTTCTCCCCCGAGAAGCAAGCGTCGGCCGGCGCCATCGCCTCGGCCATGGCGGTTCTGCTCCTTCCCTACTCCCTGGTCGGACCGTTCGCCGGCGTCCTGCTGGACCGCTGGCCGCGCCGCCAGGTATTCCTCCATGGGAACCTGCTCAGAGCCGCCCTCGCCTGCTGTACCGCGCTGCTCATCCTCGGCTCGGTGCCCGAGTGGCTCTTCTACGCGTCGGCGCTCTGCGTCACGGCGGTCAACCGCTTCGTCCTCGCCGGGCTTTCCGCCGCCCTGCCACGCGTCGTGGACACCGACCGGCTCGTGCTCGCCAACTCGCTCTCTCCGACCGCCGGAACACTGGCGGCCACGGCCGGCGGCGGACTCGCCTTCGCTGTCCGCCTGCTGGCCGACGGCTCCGACGCCGCGGTGGTCCTGCTCGGCGCTCTGCTCTATCTGTTCTCGGCCCTGGTCTCCCTGACCCTGCCCCCGAAGCTGCTGGGACCTGACACCCAGGAGAGCGTGTTGCGCCTGCGCGCGGCGATGGGCGTCACCGCACGAGGGCTCGTCGCGGGGATGCGGCATCTGGTGGACCGCAAGGACGCGGGCCGTGCGCTGATGGCCATGACGGTTCTCCGCTTCTGTTACGGGGCTCTGACCGTCATGGTGCTCATGCTCTGCCGCTACACCTGGTCGGACGACGAGTCCGAGGGGCTGGCGCTGCTCGGTCTGGCGCTGGGAATCTCCGGGGCGGGGTTCTTCGTCGCCGCGGTCGTGACGCCCTGGGCCGTCGGCCGGTTCGGCCGGTACGGATGGATCGTCGTCTGCGCGGGGGCCGCTGCCGTCCTGGAACCAGCCCTGGGCCTGGCCTTCACCCTCGCGCCGATGATGGTCGCGGCGTTCGTGCTGGGCGTGGCGACTCAGGGCTCCAAAATCGCGACGGACACGGTGGTACAGACGTCGGTGGCCGACGCGTACCGAGGGCGTGTCTTCTCCCTCTACGACGTTCTCTTCAACGTGGCGTTCGTGAGTGCGGCGGGCGTCTCCGCACTCGTCCTGCCGGCGGACGGCAGGTCCGTCCTCGTGGTGACCGGAGTGGCGGTGCTGTACGCGTCCGTCGCCGTGACGATGTTCCGGTGGCGGCACACTGCCGCCCCCGCCCGCTGACCCAGCGCGTCCAGCTCTCGTTTCACGTGAAACATCAC
>NZ_JBHWZJ010000317.1:0-8031 GCF_042728415.1 Streptomyces sp. NPDC060198
CTCGTGACGAGCGGGAGCGGGCCTCCGGACAACTGCCGGTGACGGCCCCTCAGGAAGAGGCCGGCGGGTAGAGATCGCGGGGCAGCCGGGAGGCCGCCGCCGCGTCGAGCAGCCAGAGCGTCCGGGCGCGGCCGTACGCGCCCGCCGCCGGAGCCTGGATCTCTCCCGCGCCGGACAGGGCGATGGCCGCGGCCTCCGCCTTGTCCTCGCCCGCCGCGAGCAGCCACACCTCGCGCGCGGCCCGGATGGCCGGGAGCGTGAGGGTGACCCGGGTGGGCGGCGGCTTGGGGGCGCCGTGCACACCGACGACGGTGCGCTCGGTCTCCCGTACCGCGGGCAGCTCCGGGAAGAGCGAGGCGACATGGGTGTCCGGTCCGACGCCCAGCATCAGCACGTCGAACGTCGGGACCGGCCCGTGGTCCTCCGGGCGTGCGGCTGCGGCGAGTTCGGCGGCGTAGCCCGCGGCGGCCGCGTCCACGTCGTTCCCGAACGGACCGTCCGACGCCGGCATCGGGTGCACCCGTGCCGGGTCCAGGGCGACCGCGTCCAGCAGGGCCTCACGGGCCTGCGTGACGTTGCGCTCCGGGTCGCCGTCCGGCTCGAACCGCTCGTCGCCCCACCACAGGTCGAGCCGCGACCAGTCGATCGCGTCCCGGGCGGGCGCGGCGGCGAGCGCGGCCAGCAGGCCGTTGCCGTTGCGCCCGCCGGTCAGCACCACCGAGGCGTATCCGCGAGCGGCCTGGGCGTCCACGATCTTCGTGATCAGCCGGGCCGCCGCGGCCTGCGCCATCAGCTCCTTGTCGCGGTGCACGACCAGTTGAGGGGCACTCACTTGGACGCCGCCTTCTTGGCCGGAGCGGCCTTCTTCGCGGGGGCGGCCTTCGGCTTCCCGGCATCCGGAGCGTCGCCCCCGGCGGCATCCGCCGCGGGAGCGGCGGGGGTGGCCGCCGCGACCTCGCCGGCACCGCTCAGGTTCTCGACACCGAACTTCACCGTCGTCGCGTAGGTGTTGTCCGGGTCGAGGCGCCGCAGCTCCTCCGCCAGCAGCTCGGCGGTGTCACGCCGCTTGAGCGCCACGCCGCGGTCGGGCTGACCGGTCATCGAGAGGGTGGCCAGTGAGCCGTCCGCACGGTCGAGAACGATCGGGCCGTTCTTCGTCTCCATGCGGACCGCGGTCAGGCCGGGGCCCTGGGAGGGCGTACGCCCCACCGGGACGCCGAGCCGGTCCGCCAGCCACATCGCGAGCAGCTCGCAGCTCGGGTTGTCCGCCTCGCCCTCGACGGTCGCCGAGACGACCTCGGCGGACTGCTGGTCCAGGGCGGCGGCCAGCATCGAACGCCACGGCGTGATGCGGGTCCACGCCAGGTCCGTGTCGCCGGGCTCGTACGTCGCCGCGCGGACGGCCAGCCCGTCGAGCGGGTGCTCGGCGGAGCCGGTGTCCGTGATGCGGCGCTGGGCGAGCGCGCCGAGCGGGTCCTTCGCCGGGTCGGCCGGGGCGTCCTCGGCCCACCACACCACGACCGGGGCGTCCGGCAGCAGCAGCGGCAGGACCACCGACTGGGCGTGGTTGGCGAGTTCGCCGTGGAGACGCAGGACGACCGTCTCACCGGTGCCCGAGTCGGAACCGACCCGGATCTCGGCGTCGAGACGCGCGTCGCGACGGCTGCGCGGCGAGCGGCTGACCCGCTTGATCACCGCGATGATCCGCGAGGGGTGCTCGCGGGAGGAGTCGCTCGCCGCCTTGAGGGCGTCGTAGGCGTTCTCCTCGTCCGTGACGACGACCAGTGTGAGCACCATGCCGATGGCAGGGGTGCCGATGGCACGGCGGGCCGAGATCAGCGCGTTGTTGATCTTGCTGGACGTGGTTTCCGTGAGATCGATCTTCATGGCCGGCGCCAGCTCCGTCCGTCGCGTGCGAGCATCTCGTCAGCCTCGGCCGGACCCCAGGTGCCGGCCGGGTACTGCGCGGGCTTGCCGTGCTTGTCCCAGTACTCCTCGATCGGGTCGAGGATGTTCCAGGAGAGCTCGACCTCCTGGTGGCGGGGGAAGAGGTTGGCGTCACCGAGCAGCACATCGAGGATGAGCCGCTCGTACGCCTCCGGGCTGGACTCGGTGAAGGACTCGCCGTAGGCGAAGTCCATCGTGACGTCCCGGACCTCCATGGAGGTTCCCGGCACCTTCGAGCCGAACCGCACCGTCACACCCTCGTCCGGCTGGACGCGGATGACCAGGGCGTTGCCGCCCAGCTCCTCCGTCGCGCCGGACTCGAAGGGGAGGTACGGGGCGCGCTTGAAGACGACCGCGATCTCCGTGACGCGGCGGCCGAGGCGCTTACCGGTGCGGAGGTAGAACGGGACGCCCGCCCAGCGGCGGTTGTTGACCGTCAGCTTGATCGCCGCGAAGGTGTCGGTCGTCGACTTGGGGTCGATGCCGTCCTCTTCGAGGTAGCCGAGGACTTCCTCGCCGCCCTGCCAGGCGTGGCTGTACTGGCCGCGCACGGTGTGCTTGCCCAGGTCCTCGGGCAGCTCGACGGCGGTGAGCACCTTGAGCTTCTCCGCGACCAGCGCCTTCGGGTGGAAGGAGCCGGGCTCCTCCATCGCGGTGAGCGCCAGCAGCTGGAGCAGGTGGTTCTGGATGACGTCACGGGCTGCGCCGATGCCGTCGTAGTACCCGGCCCGGCCGCCGATGCCGATGTCCTCGGCCATGGTGATCTGGACGTGGTCGACGTACGACCGGTTCCAGATCGGCTCGAACATCGTGTTGGCGAAGCGGAGCGCCAGGATGTTCTGGACGGTCTCCTTGCCCAGGTAGTGGTCGATGCGGAAGACCTCGTTGGGCGGGAAGACGTCGTGCACGAGCTGGTTCAGCTCCTGCGCGCTCTCCAGGTCGTGCCCGAACGGCTTCTCGATGACGGCGCGGCGCCAGGCGCCCTCCGTCTGCTCCGCGAGACCGTGCTTCTTGAGCTGCTCGACGACCTTGGGGAAGAACTTCGGCGGCACGGACAGGTAGAAGGCGAAGTTGCCTCCGGTGCCCTGCGCCTTGTTGAGTTCGTCGATCGTCTCCTTGAGAGTCTCGAACGCCTCGTCGTCGTCGAAGTTGCCGGGCACGAACCGCATGCCCTGGCTCAGCTGCTGCCAGACCTCCTCGCGGAAGGGGGTGCGGGAGTGCTCTTTGACGGCGTCGTGGACGACCTGGGCGAAGTCCTCGTCCTCCCAGTCGCGGCGCGCGAAGCCGATGAGCGAGAAGCCCGGCGGCAGCAGGCCGCGATTGGCCAGGTCGTAAACGGCGGGCATGAGCTTTTTTCTGGACAAATCGCCCGTGACACCGAAGATGACCAGGCCCGACGGCCCCGCGATGCGCGGGAGCCGTCGGTCCTGGGGGTCACGAAGCGGGTTTGCTCCGGGAACACCAGACAAAGTGGTCAGCCCTCCGAAGGAGCGAGGCGCGCGAGCTCCGCCTCGGTCGACTTGAGCAGGTCGTTCCAGGCGGCCTCGAACTTCTCGACACCCTCGGACTCCAGCAGCGCCACGACCTCGTCGTAGCTCACGCCGAGCTTCTTGATGGCGTCGAGGTCGGCACGCGCCTGGTCGTAACCGCCGGCGACCGTGTTGCCGGTGATCTCACCGTGGTCGGCCACGGCCTCCAGGGTCGCCTCCGGCATGGTGTTGACCGTGTTCGGGGCGACGAGCTCGTCGACGTACAGGGTGTCCTTGAGGGACGGGTCCTTGACACCGGTCGAGGCCCACAGCGGGCGCTGCTTGTTGGCCTGCGCCTTGTCCAGGGCGGCCCAGCGGTCGGAAGAGAAGATCTCCTCGTACGCCTCGTACGCCAGACGGGCGTTGGCCAGGGCGGACTTGCCCTTGGCGGCCTTGGCCTCGTCGCTGCCGACGGCGTCCAGACGCTTGTCGATCTCGGCGTCCACGCGGGACACGAAGAAGGAGGCGACCGAGTGGATCTTCGACAGGTCCAGGCCCGCGGCCTTCGCCTGCTCCAGACCGGTGACGTAGGCGTCCACGACCTCGCGGTAGCGCTCCAGCGAGAAGATCAGCGTCACGTTGACGCTGATGCCCTTCGCGATGACCTCGGTGATCGCCGGCAGACCGGCCTTCGTCGCCGGGATCTTGATGAGGGTGTTCGGCCGGTCCACGAGCCAGGCCAGCTGCTTGGCCTCGGCGACGGTCGGCACGGTGTGGTGGGCCAGGCGCGGGTCGACCTCGATGGAGACCCGGCCGTCCTGGCCGTCGGTGGCGTCGAACACCGGACGCAGGATGTCGGCGGCGTCACGGACGTCCGCCGTCGTGATCATGCGGATGGCTTCCTCGACGGTGACCTTGCGGGACGCGAGGTCGGTGAGCTGCTGCTCGTAACCGTCGCCCGAGGAGATCGCCTTCTGGAAGATCGACGGGTTGGTCGTGACACCGACGACGTGGCTCTGGTCGATCAGCTCGGCGAGGTTGCCGGACGTGATGCGCTTGCGGGACAGGTCGTCGAGCCAGATCGCGACGCCTTCGTCGGAAAGGCGCTTCAGTGCGTCTGTCATGGAATTTACATCTCCTACTGGATCGTATGTCTGCGTCAGCGCGCGGCGGCGTCGAGAGATTCCCGGGCGGCGGCGACCACGTGCTCGGGGGTGAACCCGAACTCGCGGAACAGCACCTTCGCGTCGGCCGAGGCACCGAAGTGCTCCAGCGACACGATGCGGCCCGCGTCACCCACGTACCGGTACCAGGTCAGGCCGATGCCCGCCTCGACGGCGACCCGGGCCTTGACGGCCTTCGGCAGGACGCTCTCGCGGTACTCCGGGGTCTGCTCCTCGAACCACTCGACGCACGGCATCGAGACGACCCGGGTCGGCACACCGGCCGCCTGGAGCTGCTCGCGCGCCTCGACGGCGAGGTGGACCTCGGAACCGGTGCCGATGAGGACGACCTGCGGCTCGCCGCCGTCCGCCTCGAACAGCACGTAGCCGCCCTTGGCCGCGTCGTCGTTCGCCTCGTACACCGGCACGCCCTGGCGGGTCAGCGCCAGACCGTGCGGGGCGCCCTTGCCGAACACCTTGGTCCAGCGGCGCTGGATCTCGCGCCAGGCGATGGCGGTCTCGTTGGCGTCGGCCGGGCGCACGACGTTCAGGCCCGGGATGGCGCGCAGCGAGGCGATGTGCTCGACCGGCTGGTGCGTCGGGCCGTCCTCGCCCAGACCGATGGAGTCGTGGGTCCAGACGTACGTCACCGGCACGTGCATCAGCGCGGACAGGCGGACGGCGTTGCGCATGTAGTCGGAGAACACCAGGAAGGTGCCGCCGTAGACGCGGGTGTTGCCGTGCAGCGCGATGCCGTTCATCTCCGCGGCCATGGAGTGCTCGCGGATGCCGAAGTGGATCGTGCGGCCGTACGGGTTCGCCTCGGGCAGCGGGTTGCCGACCGGGAGGAACGACGACGTCTTGTCGATCGTCGTGTTGTTCGAGCCGGCGAGGTCGGCGGAGCCGCCCCACAGCTCGGGGATGACCTCACCGAGGGCCTGGAGCACCTTGCCGGACGCGGCGCGGGTGGCCACGGAGGTGCCGGTCTCGAAGACGGGGAGCTTCTCCTCCCAGCCCTCGGGCAGCTCGCCCGCGTTGATGCGGTCGAACTCGGCGGCACGCTCCGGGTTGGCGGTGCGCCAGGCGGCGAAGGACTTCTCCCACGCGGCCTTGGCGTCGCGGCCGCGGTCCAGCGCCTCACGGGTGTGCGCGATGACCTCGTCGGAGACCTCGAAGGTCTTCTCCGGGTCGAAGCCGAGGACCTTCTTGGTCGCGGCGACCTCGTCGGCGCCGAGCGCCGAACCGTGCGCGGCCTCGGTGTTCTGGGCGTGCGGGGCGGGCCAGGCGATGATCGAGCGGGCCGCGATGAACGACGGGCGCTCCGTCTCGGCCTTGGCGGCCAGCAGCGCCTTGTACAGACCCGCCGGGTCCAGGTCGCCGTTGGGCTGCTGCTCGACGCGCTGGACGTGCCAGCCGTACGCCTCGTACCGCTTCAGGGTGTCCTCGGAGACCGCGGTCTCCGTGTCGCCCTCGATCGAGATGTGGTTGTCGTCCCAGAGCAGCGTCAGGTTGCCGAGCTTCTGGTGCCCGGCCATCGAGGACGCCTCGGCGGAGATGCCCTCCTGGAGGCAGCCGTCACCGGCGATGACCCAGATGTCGTGGTCGAAGGGCGAGGTGCCCGGGGCCGCGTCCGGGTCGAACAGGCCGCGCTCGTAGCGGGCGGCCATGGCCATGCCGACGGCGTTGGCGACACCCTGGCCCAGCGGGCCGGTGGTGGTCTCGACGCCCGTGGTGTGGCCGTACTCCGGGTGGCCCGGGGTCTTCGAGCCCCAGGTGCGGAAGGACTTCAGGTCGTCCAGCTCCAGGCCGTAACCGGCCAGGTAGAGCTGGATGTACAGGGTCAGGCTGGAGTGGCCCGCGGACAGCACGAAACGGTCGCGGCCCGTCCAGTCGGCGTCGGCGGGGTCGTGCCGCATCACCTTCTGGAAGAGCGTGTACGCGGCCGGAGCCAGGCTCATCGCCGTGCCCGGGTGGCCGTTTCCGACCTTCTGTACGGCATCGGCCGCGAGGACGCGTGCAGTGTCCACGGCCCGCTGGTCCAATTCGGTCCACTGAAGGTCTGTGGTGGTCGGCTTGGTGCTCACCCTGAGTCAGGGCTCCTCTCCACTGTTCGGGAAACCGGGGGCTGGTGACCGCACCGGACAATGTTGAGCCTACCCCTGTGACAACAAGGGATTTCCGGTTGGATTCCAGGGTGCGCGGCATCGGCGGAGTTCGCCTTCCGTATGAGCGGGACGGCTCACTATTGGGCTTCTCCAATGAGCGTGACCTGGTACTTCTGTGCTTCTCGGCCGAGAGGAGGGCCGCTCGTCCGAGCCGCCTCGGGCGGGGCGCTCGAAAGGGTGTCGCAGCCGCTCGGACGCGCCACCCCAACACGAGTCCACCCCCGCGAAGGGCGGCCTGTCCCCAACGTCTACAGTGGTCTGGTTCGCGCAAGTCTTTACCGGGCCCTCACACCCGGTGCTTGCTGGGATTTCTCTGTCAGGGGTGTGCGTGACGGCCGTCGAGTCCCGACCCGCAGGGGTCGCCTTGACTCCGAGCCCAGGGGGCCATCGCCCGTTCGGGGCCCGCATCAAGGCATTCGTGGCGCTGACGAAGCCGCGGATCATCGAGCTGTTGCTCATCACCACCGTTCCGGTGATGTTCCTGGCCGCTCAGGGTGTGCCCGACCTGTGGCTCGTTCTCGCTACCACCGTCGGCGGATACATCTCCGCGGGCGGTGCCAATGCGCTCAACATGTACATCGACCGCGACATCGACGCGTTGATGGACCGTACGTCGCAGCGCCCGCTGGTCACCGGAATGGTGAGCCCGCGCGAGTGCCTGGCCTTCGGGATCGCCCTCGGGGTCGTCTCGACCGTCTGGTTCGGGCTGCTGGTCAACTGGCTCTCCGCGGCGCTCAGCCTCGGCGCGCTCCTCTTCTACGTCGTCGTCTACACGATGCTGCTGAAGCGGCGCACCGCGCAGAACATCGTCTGGGGCGGGATCGCCGGCTGCATGCCGGTCCTCATCGGCTGGTCGTCGGTGACGAACTCGGTCTCCTGGGCCGCGGTCATCCTCTTCGCGGTCATCTTCTTCTGGACGCCCCCGCACTACTGGCCGCTGTCCATGAAGGTGAAGGACGACTACGCCCGCGTCGGCGTCCCGATGCTGCCGGTGGTCGCCACGAACCGGGTGGTCGCCCGCCAGATCGTCATCTACAGCTGGGTGATGGTCGCGGTCTCGCTGCTGTTGACCCCGCTCGGTTACACGGGCTGGTTCTACACCGCGGTGGCGCTGCTCTCCGGCGGCTTCTGGCTCTGGGAGGCGCACGGCCTGCAGAACCGGGCCAAGGCCGGCATCGCCGGCGCGAAGCTGAAGGAGATGCGGCTGTTCCACTGGTCCATCACCTACGTCTCGCTCCTCTTCGTCGCCGTCGCGGTGGACCCCTTCCTCCGCTGACCCTCCAGACG
>NZ_JBHWZJ010000318.1:0-8017 GCF_042728415.1 Streptomyces sp. NPDC060198
GTCTCCGATGCCGGAGACCGCCCCACTGTCGTGTCGTGCGCCGCCAGGGACTCGAACCCCGGACCCGCTGATTAAGAGTCAGCTGCTCTAACCAACTGAGCTAGCGGCGCCTGCTGACTCGAAAATAATACCTGGTCCACAGGGGTGCTGATGACACCCCTGTTTCGGGGCGGGGCGGGGCGGGGCGGGGCGGGGCGGGGCACGGCAGGGCAGGGCGGGGCGGACGGACCGCGGCGGGGCGGGGGTGGTCGCGCGGGGGGCCGCCGTACGCCTCGTACGACAGCTCCGCCCCCGCGCTGCTTGCCGCACCCGCGAGAACGCGCCGCTCGCAGGGGTGCGCGTCAGCCAAAGTAAGTTTCTTACGTAAGTGATCTTTCTTTTTGCGTTCATTCTTGTCACGCTGACTCCGTGATGAATCGAAGGATCTCCGAAGTCGCCGCGTACGCGGGCGTCAGCACGGCCACTGTCGGTCGTGTCCTCAATGGCCGTACGGGTGTGTCCGCCCCCACCCGCGAGGCGGTGCTGGCCGCCCTGGACGTCTGCGGCATCGAGCGGCCCGTGGGGATGCGCGGGGAGCGGGCGGCGCTGATCGGCCTCGTCGTGCCCGACCTCCAGAACCCCGTGTTCTCCGCGTTCTCCGAGGCCCTGTGCGTCCTCCTGGACCGGCGGGGGCTCATTCCCGTGCTGTGCACGCACAGCCAGGACGGGGTGTCGGAGGCGCACTACATCGAGATGCTGCTGCGGCAGAACATCGGCGGGATCGTCTTCGTGGGCGCCAGCTACGCCGACGCGGGACCGGAGATGGGCCGGGTGCTGCGGGAGCGCGGGATACCGATGGTGCTGGTCAACGCGGCGGACGAGAACTCCGGGGTGGCCCAGGTGCGGGTGGACGACGCGCTCGCGGCCGAGCAGGCGCTCGCCCACCTCGTGGCGCTCGGGCACGAGCGGATCGGCATGGTCCTGGGGCCCGGCGGGCACGTCCCCTCGGCCCGGAAACTCGCCGGTTTCGCGGCCTTCTGCAGCCGCCGGGGCGACGCGCCCGAGGAGTGGCGGAGGCTGGTCGGGCACGCCCTGTTCACCATGGAGGGCGGCGCCACCGCGCTGCCCCGACTGCTGGCCGAAGGGGTCACCGGGGTCGTTTGCGCGAGCGACGCGCTGGCCCTCGGGGTCATCCGCGGGGCCCGTCGCCAGGGGCTGCGGGTGCCCGAGGACCTGTCGGTCGTCGGCTTCGACGATTCCCCGTACATGGTGGCCACGGACCCGCCGCTGACCACCGCGCGGCAGCCCGTCCAGGCCATGGCGGCGGCCGCCGTGGCCGCGCTGGTGGGCCAGATCGAAGGGCGTGCGGATGCGAACGACCTCCTGGTGTTCGACACCGAGCTGATCGTGCGCGGCTCGACGGCCGGCCGGCCCCGCTGAGCCGTCCCGCCGAGGCGTGCGGGAGGCGGCAAGGGGGGCGGCGGGCCGCCTCCCGGGGGTCGCGCGCGCCCTGGGGCGGCTGCCCTTCGTGAGCGTGCGCACGTCACCGGCGGAGGTCCTGCTGATTACATTCTTGCGCAGATGCATTGACTTCTTGCGTAACCGGCTTCTACCTTCAGCGCTGTTCAGTGCATCGGGTCCCGCAGCCCGGGGGCACCCATCAGGAAGGCGATTCGCATGAATGGCATGGCCGGCGTCAGCAGGCGTCAACTCCTCGGTTCGGCGACCGCGCTCGCCCTGGGCCTGGCCCTCACGGGCTGTGGCGGTTCCTCCGATTCCTCGTCCGGCGTCGACGAGAACGGCGTGGTCACGATCAGCGTGAACGGAATGCCGGCCAAGACGCAGCCCGAGGACCGCAAGGACTTCGAAGACCTGGTCAAGCAGTTCGAGGCGGCCCACCCCAAGATCAAGATCGACGCCCGCGAGGGCCAGATGGACCCGAAGACCTTCGCGGCCAAGCTCGCCGGGGGCCAGCTGGAGGACGTGTACTACGTCTACTTCACCGACCCCGCCGGGCTCATCCAGCGCCGCCAGGGCGCCGACATCACGAAATACCTCAAGGGCGTCCCGTACCTGGACCAGATCCGTCCCGCCCTCCAGGACGTCTTCAAGGGACCCGACGGCAAGATCTACGGGGTGCCCACCGGCAACTACTCCCTCGGGCTCGTCTACAACCGCGCCCTCTTCGAAAAGGCCGGGCTCGACCCCGACGAGCCGCCGACCACCTGGGAGGAGGTGCGCACCGCCGCCCAGAAGATCAGCGCGCTCGGCGACGGGACCGTCGGGTACGCCGACTACAGCAAGAACAACCAGGGCGGCTGGCACCTCACCTCGTGGATCTACTCCATGGGCGGAGACGTGGCCACCCAGCAGAACGGGAAGTGGAAGGCCGCGTTCGACAGCGACGCGGGCCGCAAGGCGCTCCAGGCCCTGCACGACATGCGCTGGACCGACAAGTCCATGGGCACCCGCCAGCTCCTGGAGATCGCCGACGTCCAGAAGATGATGGGCTCCGGCAAGCTCGGGATGTACATGGCTGGCCCGGACAACATCCCCACCATCGTCAAGCAGTTCGAGAGCAAGTACGACGACTACGGGCTGGCCGCCCTCCCCGGCACCGCGACCCTCGGCGGCGGCGACGGCTTCATGTTCAACCCGAAGGCCTCCCCGGAGAAGATCAAGGCCGGGCTCCAGTGGATCCAGTGGAAGTACCTCAACCCGGACCGCGAGGAAGAGAACGTCAAGAAGTTCTCCGGCCTCGACGTCCCGATCGGACTCCCGCAGCCCAACCTGTTCGACGGTGAGGCGCAGGCGAAGAACGACGCGATCCACGCGAAGTACGCCAACGTCCCGCAGGCCAACTACCAGCCGTTCGTCGACCGCAGCGACGACGTCGCCGTCAAGGTCGAGCCGCCGAACGCGCAGCAGCTCTACACCGTCCTCGACGGGGTCATGCAGTCCGTGCTGACCAAGGAGGACGCCGACCTCGACAAGCTGCTCGCCGACGCTGCGAAGCGCGCCGACTCCATCCTCGCCACGGTGAAGTGATCATGGCCGGTCGACCGCTCCCCACCTCCCCGGCGCGCGCCACCGCCCGCGACCGGACCCCGGTACGGGACGGAGCCCCGGCACCCGCCGGGGCGTCCGGGCCCGCCGCGAAGATCCCGCCCGGCCGGCTCCAGGCGTCGCCCGCCGGTCCCACTGCCCGGAGCGGGGCGGCGACCGGCCGGTTCCGGCGGCGGGTGCGCGAGAACCTCGTCGCGTACCTCTTCCTCGCCGCCGGAGTGATCTGCTTCGCGCTCTTCTCCTGGTACCCGATCGTGCGCGGCATCCTGCTCGGTTTCCAGCAGGTCACCTTCGCGCAGCCCGCCGAGTGGGTCGGCGTGGACAACTTCCGCAGGCTCTTCGACGACCCGCTCTTCCTCACCGCCTGGAAGAACACCGGCTGGTTCACCCTGCTCGCCCTGGTCTTCGGCTTCGCCGCCCCCTTCGCGACCGCCGTCGTCCTGAATGAACTGCGGCGCGGCAAGGCGTACCTCCGGATGACCGTCTACCTGCCGGTCATGCTGCCCTCGGTCGTCACCATGCTGCTCTGGCGCTGGTTCTACGATCCGGGACCGGGCCTCTTCAACAACGTGCTGGACGTCTTCCACCTCCCGCCCCAGCAGTGGCTGGAGTCCGAGAACCTCGCGATGGTCTCCCTGGTCCTCGTCTCCACCTGGGCCAACATGGGCACCACCACCCTGATCTACCTCGCGGCGCTGGGCGGCATTCCCGGCGAGCTGTACGAGGCGGCCGAGCTCGACGGCGCGTCGATCCGACGGCGGCTGTGGCACGTCACGATCCCGCAGATGCGGTTCATCCTGATGATCACCCTGCTGCTCCAGGTCATCGGCACCATGCAGGTCTTCGTGGAGCCGTTCGTGCTCACCGGCGGCGGGCCCGACGACGCCACCGTCACCGTCCTGCTGCTGCTCTACCGCTACGCCTTCGTCTACAACGACTTCGGCCTGGCCAGCGCCATGAGCACCCTGCTCTTCGTGGTGCTCGGCGTCTTCGCCGGCGTGTATCTGCGCCTGACCCGGAGCAAGGGCTGAGAGGAAGAGTCATGGCCGCCGAAACACCCACCCGCACCCTGATCGCGCCCACCGAGATGAACCGGCGCGTCGGCAGGTTCCTCCACCGCTTCGTCCTCACCGCCACCCTGATCGGCTTCACCCTCGCCTTCGTCTTCCCGCTGTACTGGATGGCGTCCGGCGCGCTGAAGTCGTCGAGCGAGCTCGCCGCCCCGACCCCGACCCTCGTGCCGGAGAGCTTCCACCCCGAGAGCTACACCGACGCCTGGACCAACGTCGGACTCGGCCACTTCTTCCTCAACACCTTCGTGCTCGCGCTGGGCGCCTGGCTCACCCAGCTGCTCATCGACGTGTCCGCCGCCTACGCGCTCTCCAAGCTGCGCCCGGCCCTCGGCAACGTGATCCTCGGCATGATGCTGGCGACCCTGATGCTGCCGGTGTCCGCGCTGCTGGTGCCGACGTACCTCACCGTGGTCGACGTACCGATCCTGCACGTCAACCTGATCAACACCCCGTTCGCCATCTGGCTCCCGGCAGCGGCCAGCGCCTTCAACATCTTTCTGCTGAAGCGCTTCTTCGACCAGATACCCGCCGAACTCCTCGACTCCGCACGGATCGACGGGGCCGGCACGATCCGGGTCCTGGTCTCCGTGGTGCTGCCGCTCTCCCGGCCGGTCCTCGCCGTCGTCTCGATCTTCGCGATCGTCGGCGTCTGGAAGGACTTCCTCTGGCCGATGCTCGTCCTCCCCGACGAGGCGAAGCAGCCCATCACGGTCGCGCTCAACCGGCTGGCGGAGTTCATGCCCGCCAACCAGCTGCTCGCCGGAATGGTCATGGCCAGCATCCCCCTGCTGGTCCTCTTCCTGATCTTCCAGCGGCACATCATCGCGGGCCTGACGGCGGGCAGCCTCAAGGGCTGACCCGCGCGCCACCGGTCCCCCTCGCGAGCACCACCCCCTTACCCCCGCACGTCCAGGGACCCCCATCCACAGGAAGGGCACACCGCTGTGTCTCCTGCACCACGCCGGCGCCCCCGCGCCGCACGTCTCGTCGTCCCCCTGCTCCTGTCCATGCTCGGCGCCCTGCTGCTCGGCGCCACGGCCACCACCACCGCGCAGGCCGCCACCACCGCGCTGGAGGCCGAGTCGGCCCAGCTCTCCGGGGGTGCGGCGGTCTCCACCGAGCACTCCGGCTACACCGGGAGCGGCTTCGTCGGTGGCTTCACCGACGCCCACAAGGGCGCTGCCTCCGTCACCTTCCCGGTCCAGTCGTCTGCCGCCGGGGCCGGTTCTCTCGCGCTGCGGTACGCCAACGGCACCGGCGCCGCGATGACGCTGAGCCTCTACGTGAACGGGGCGAAGGTCCGGCAGGTGAGCCTCGCGCCGACCGCGAACTGGGACACCTGGTCCACCCGCGAAGAACAGGTGACGTACGCGCAGGGCGCGAACACCGTCGCGCTCACGTTCACCACCGCCGACACCGGCAACGTCAACCTCGACTCCCTCACCGCCACCACCGGCACGGGCACGGGGACCGGCACCGGCACCGGCTCCTCCGGTCTGGAGGCCGAGTCGGCGCAGCTCTCCGGGGGTGCGGCGGTCTCCACCGAGCACTCCGGTTACACCGGGAGCGGGTTCGTCGGCGGGTTCACCGATGCCCACAAGGGCGCCGCCTCCGTCACCTTCTCCGTCCCGTCCACCCTCGCCGGGAACGGCTCGGCCTCGCTGCGGTACGCGAACGGGACCGGCGCCGCGATGACGCTGAGCCTCTACGTGAACGGGGCGAAGGTCCGCCAGATCAGCCTGGCTCCCACGGCGGACTGGGACACCTGGTCCACCCACGACGAGCAGGTGACCTACGCGAAGGGGACCAACACGGTCGCCCTCACGTTCACCACCGCCGACAGCGGCAACGTCAACCTCGACTCCCTCACCGCCACCACGCCGACCGAGACCACCCCGGTCACCCTCACCCACCAGGCCGAGACCGCGTTCGTCTCCGGCGGGGTGACCACGGCCTCCGCCGTCAGCGGGTACGAGTCCACCGGCTACCTCACCGGCTTCACCACCACCGGCGCCCGCGCGGTCCTCGCGGTGAACGCCCCGTCCGCCGCCACCTACCCGCTGGTGCTGCGCTACCGCACCCCGAACGCCACCGCCGCGACCGTCACCCTGCTCGCCAACGGCACCAAGGTCCGCGTGCTCACCCTGCCCGCGACCTCCGGCGCCTGGTCCACCGCGACCACCGACGTACCGCTGCGCGCCTCGCTCAACCACGTCACCCTGCGGGCCGCTTCCGGCGACAACGGCAACCTCCAGCTCGACGGCGTCACCGTCACCGGCTCCACCCCGAACGCGGTGCGCGGCGCGACCCTCCCGTACACGGCGTACGAGGCGGAGTCCGGCACCACCAACGCGAGCACGACCGGCCCCGACCGCACCTACCTGACCGTGGCCTCCGAGGCCTCCGGCCGCCGGGCCGTGGTGCTCGACCAGACCGGCGAGTACGTGCAGTTCACGCTGACCCAGCCGGCCGACGCGCTGACCCTGCGCTACTCGGTACCGGACAACGCGGCGGGCACCGGCACCAACGCCACCCTCAGCGTGTACGCCAACGGCACCCAGGTCCGCGACCTGGGCCTCAGCTCCGCGTACAGCTGGGTCTACGGCAGCTACCCGTACACCAACACGCCCTCCCAGGGCTCCGGGCACCACTTCTTCGACGAGACGCGCACTCTGACCGGCCACCTCGCCGCGGGCACCGTGCTCAAGTTCCAGAAGGACGCGGGCGACACCGCCGCCTCCTACACGCTGGACCTCGTCGAGACCGAGGCCGTCCCGGCCGTCCTGACCATGCCGTCCACCGGATTCGTCTCCGCCACCACCCTCGGCGTCACCCCGGACGACTCCACCGACGACACCGCCGCCCTCAACGCGGCCGTCACCACGGCCACGTCGCAGGGCAAGGGGCTCTGGCTGTCCGCCGGTACGTACGACATCTCCGGCCACGTCGACCTCGCCGGGGCCGACCTGCGGGGCGCCGGGCAGTGGTACACCGTGCTGCGCGGCAAGAACGGCAAGGGCGGGCTCTTCGGGCGCGGCGGTACCAGCAACGTCCAGGACCTCATGATCGCCGGAGACGTCCGCTACCGCGACGACGCCAACTTCGACGCCGCGATCGAGGGCGACTTCGGCAACGGCTCCACCCTGACGAACCTCTGGATCGAGCACACCAAGGTCGGCCTCTGGATCGACGCCCCCACCACCGGCCTGTACGCCGCCGGGCTCCGCATCCGCGACACCTTCGCCGACGGCGTCAACCTCCACAAGGGGACCGCCGGCACCGAGGTCTCGAACAGCAGCGTCCGCAACACCGGCGACGACGGGCTCGCCATGTTCTCCGAGGCGCAGGCCGTCAGCACCAGCGCCTTCCGCTTCGACACCGTCCAACTGCCCCTGCTCGCCAACGCCGTCGGCATCTACGGCGGCAACGCCAACCGTGTCGAGGACAACCTCCTCGCCGACACGGTCACCGGCTCCTCCGGCATCGCGATCAGCAGCCGGTTCGCCCCCGTGCCGTTCAGCGGCACCACCGTCGTTCTGCGCAACACCCTGACCCGGACCGGCGGTTACGAACCCAACTGGGCGAGCAAGCTCGGCGCCCTGTGGGTCTACGCCGACTCCTCCGACATCACCGCGCCCATCCTGCTCCAGGACAACTCCGTCCTCGACAGCACCTACAGCGGACTCCTCGTCTCCTGGCAGAAGAACGTCGGCTCGCTCACCGTCACCAACCTGGCCATCACCACGGCAGGTTCGTACGGCATCGAGATCAACTCCGCCGGTTCCGGGACCTTCTCCGGAACCACCGTCACCGGAGCCGCCGCGGGCGGCCTCTCCCTGGCGGGCGGCTTCACGATCAACAGGGGCTCCGGCAACACCGGCTGGTGACACCCGACCGGG
>NZ_JBHWZJ010000319.1:0-7990 GCF_042728415.1 Streptomyces sp. NPDC060198
CCGCGGCGGCTGTACGCGGACCCCGGCCTGCCGGACAAGGTCTTCCGTACGGTCGCCCGCTCCGGCGGGACGCTTGTTCTGCTGGTGATGCTTCTCGTCGGGGGGTTCCTCTTCGCACGGGCCCGCCTGGCCCTGGCGGACGCCGGCTGGTCTTTCCTCACCACCTCCCAATGGGCCCCCGACGCGGGGAACTTCGGTATCGCCGCGGTGCTCGTCGGGACGGTCCTCATCGCACTGATCGCGATCGCCTTCGCGTTCCCGCTGGCGCTGGGCTCCGCGCTCTACATCTCCGAGTACGCCTCACCGAGGCTGCGCCGCACCCTCATCAGCGTGGTCGACCTGATGGCCGCCGTGCCGTCCGTCGTCTACGGCCTGTTCGGCTTCTTCTTCCTCCAGGACAAGGTGGTGCCCACCGCCCGGTGGATCGCCACCTACCTCGGCTGGATACCGGTGTTCGGCGTCGAAGGCGCCGACCCGGACGACCCGCTGTCACCGCCGAGTGTCTACACCTCGTCGTCGATGCTCGCGGGGCTGGTCGTCGCGATGATGATCGCGCCGATCATCTGCTCGATCATGCGCGAGGTCTTCTCGCAAGCTCCGGCCGGTGAGCGGGAGGGCGCCTACGCCCTCGGAGCGACCCGCTGGGGCATGATCCGCAGCGTCGTCCTGCCCTTCGCCAAGGGCGGCATCATCGGCGGCACGATGCTCGGGCTCGGCCGCGCGCTGGGCGAGACCATCGGTGTCTTCATGGTCATCTCGCTCACCTTCGACGTGCAGTGGCACGTGCTCCAGGCCGGCACCAGTTCCGTCTCCTCGCTCATCGCCCTGCGCTACGGCGAGGCGGGCGAGTTCGGGATGTCGGCGCTGATGGCGGCGGGATTCGCCCTCTTCGTCATGACGCTGATCGTCAACTTCGCGGCGTCGTCCATCGTCGCCCGCAGCCGCTCCGGCGCCTCCAGCGACGCCTGAGCGCGCCGCCCGCGCGCCGCGCGGTACGCGCCCGGTTCTGCCCGGTCTCTTGCCCCAGAAATGAGCGTTACGACCATGACTCTGGCCCCTGAAGCGCCCCGCGCGACCGGTGGCGCGGACCCAGCCCCCGGCGCCGTGCCCCGTACCGTCCTGCCGGGGCCCGCCCGCACCAAGGACCCCGCCGGCGAGCGCCGGCGCACCCTGTCCCCGCTGCGCGCGAGCGACATGTACGCCCTGTTCGGCTCGGCCGCCGGGTCGCTCTCGCTGACCTGGCTGGTCTTCGCGCGGCTCACCCCGTTCAACGGCGTGGTCGGGTTCGTCGTCGTGGCGTACGTCCTCTTCCTGGGGCTGTACGCGCTGGTGGTCTCGCTGGACGAGGACGGCCCGGCGGTCGTGGACCGGGTGGCCGCCGCCGTGATCCGTTCCCTCGGGCTGCTGCTGGTGGCGATCCTCGTCTACGTCGTCGCCTACGCGCTCTTCGAGGGCCGCAAGGCGCTGGCGCACCTCAGCTTCTTCACCGAGGACATGCGGTTCGCCGGTCCGCTGGAGCCGTTGTCGGTGGGTGGCGCGCTGCACGCGGCCGTGGGCACCCTCATCATGATCACCATCGCGCTGCTGGTCACCGTGCCCATCGGACTGGTGTGCGCGGTCTTCCTCAACGAGGTGCCCGGCCCCTTCGCCCGCTTCGTGCGCACGGTGGTCGAGGCGATGACCGCGCTGCCGTCCATCGTGGCCGGTCTCTTCATCTACGCCACCGTGATCCTCGCCGTCGGCATGGACCGCTCCGGCTTCGCGGCGGCGCTCTCGCTCTCCGTGATGATGCTGCCGATCGTGATCCGCGCCGCCGACGTCGTCATCCGGCTGGTGCCCGGCACCCTGCGCGAGGCCAGCTACGCCCTGGGCACCTCCCGCTGGCGGACGGTCTGGCACGTCGTCCTGCCCACCTGCCGCTCCGGGCTGACGACCTCGGTCATCCTCGGTACCGCCCGGGGCATCGGCGAGACCTCGCCGGTACTCCTCACGGCGGGCTTCACCGCCGAGATGAACTGGGACCCGTTCTCCGGGCCGATGGTGTCGCTGCCGCTGGCCACCTTCACCTTCGTCCGCTCGCCCGAGCCGAACATGATCTCGCGCGGATTCGGAACCGCCGCGCTGCTCATGGCACTGGTGCTGCTGCTGTTCGTCGTCGCCCGGGTGCTGGGCGGACGCGGACCGGGACAGCTCTCGCGCGGCCAGGAGCACCGCCGTGTCACCGCCTCCCGCCGGGACGCGGCCCGGTTCGCGGCGCGCGGCTCCGTGCGCCCCGCCGAGCCGACCACCGTTCCGGGGCCGCACGCGGACCCGGACCCCACGACACCGTGACGCGCGCGCCGTCCAGCCGTCCCCCCTGTCCGCTCCCCCCGAACCCGCGTGCCGTGAACCCGCACGCCGCCAAGGAGTTCATCGTGAGACCCGCCACCATCCCTGCCCGTCCAGGGGTGATGCTGCTGGCCCTGCTGCTGGTGTTCGGCGCGCTCTCGGCCGTCCGGGCACCCGTCGCCGAGGCCGCCTCGTACGCGAAGATCACCGGCTCCGGCTCCACCTGGAGCGCCAACGCCGTCACCCAGTGGGTCCGCAACGTCAAGGCCAACTTCGGCATGACGGTCAACTTCACCGACAACGGCTCCTCCCAGGGCCGCGAGCAGTTCCGCAACAACGTGGTGGACTTCGCCGTCTCCGAGATCCCGTACGGGCTGTACGAGCAGGGCGTCCGCGATTCGCCCCCGCAGCGCGGCTACGCCTACATGCCGATCGTCGCGGGCGGCACGTCGTTCATGTACAACCTCAAGATCAACGGCAAGCGGGTCACCAACCTGCGGCTCTCCGGTCCGGTCCTCGCGAAGATCTTCACCGGGCAGATCACCCGCTGGAACGACGGCGCGATCAAGGCGGACAACCCGGGGCTGACCCTGCCCGCCCGCCAGATCATCCCCGTCGTACGCTCCGACGGCTCCGGAACGACCGCCCAGTTCACCACCTGGATGGCCAAGGAGCAGACCTCGGCCTGGAACGCCTACTGCAACAAGACCGGGCGCGGCAGCGGTTGCGGCATGACCTCGAACTACCCCTTGCTCGGCGGGAGTTCAATGATCGCCAAGTCGGGCTCCAACGGTGTCGCCGGCCATGTCCGCCAAGCGTCCGGCGAGGGTGCGATCACCTACGTCGAGTACTCCTACGCCCTGAAGACGGGCTTCCCGGTCGCCAAGATGCTCAACGCGTCGGGCTACTACGTGGAACCGACCGCAGCCAGCGTGGCCGTCGGCCTGCTCGGCGCGAAGATCAACACCGACAGGGCGAGCCCTTCCTACCTCACCCAGATCCTCGACGGCGTCTACCGCAACAACGACGACCGCACCTACCCGCTGTCCAGCTACAGCTACATGATCCTGCCGACGAAGGAGGAGGCGGGATTCACCAAGGACAAGGGCAACTCGCTCGGTACGTTCGGCCGTTACTTCCTCTGCGACGGCCAGCAGCAGGCGGAGGAGCTGGGCTACTCGCCGCTCCCGAAGAACCTCGTGCAGGCCGGCTTCGACCAGCTGCGCAAGGTGCCCGGAGCACCCACCTCCTCGATCGACATCGGCAAGTGCCGCAACCCCACCTTCTCCAGCGACGGCAGCAACACCCTCGCGAAGAAGGCGCCCCAGCCGAAGGCGTGCGACAAGCAGGGCCCCACGCAGTGCACCACCGGCACCGCCGGTGACATCCGCACCACCCCGGTCAAGCCCAGCGCCTCCGGCAGTGGCGGCTCCTCCGCGGGCGGCACGACCGGCACCACGGAGACGGGTGGCACCACCGGCGGCCAGGGCACGGGAAGCACAGGCACGACCGGGGCGGCGACCGACACGGACGGCGACGGATCTCCCGACACCGGGGCGACGGCCGGCGGCGCCACCGGTACCACCGCGGGCGGCACGAACACGGCCGTCGACCCCGACACCGGCGAGGTGATCACCGACTCCGCCGCGGGCGCCGACAGTTCGGTCGTCGCCAACCCGGTCACCCTCGCCTCGGGCAGCGGCCTCGGGCTGCGCGGCGCGCTGATGGCGCTCTCCGCGCTGCTGCTCGTCGCGCTGGTCGTCGTACCCCCGCTGACCGCACGGACGATGGCGGCCCGCGCACGGCGCAGGGGGGAAGCGGCATGAGCGGCGCACGGAAGACCCACGACGACGAGCCGCAGGAGAGGAGACCGCTCGTGCGCCACCCGCGTGTGGCGGCACCGGGGCGGCCGGCGTCCGCGCGGCGCCGGGTCGTGGCGGGCCTGGGCGCGCTGACGGCGGCTCTCGTGCTCGCCGTGCTGCCGGTGCCGCCGGGCGGTGACACCCCGGCGAGCGCGGCGGAACAGAACGGCTCCGCGGTGACGAAGACCGGCAGGAAGGGGCCGTACGACGACTTCTCCACGCTGAAGGTGACGGTCAGCCAGACCAAGGACTTGCGGGGGCAGGCGGTCAAGGTCTCCTGGACGGGCGGTACTCCGGGCACCACGGAGCCGGCCCGGGACTTCATGCAACTGATGCAGTGCTGGGGCGACGATCCCGACGCGGGGCCCTCGCGCGAGCAGTGCGAGTTCGGGGCGACGAGCAGCGCCTCTCCCGGTTCCACGCGGGCGCTCGCACCGGCTTCGGACGCCGACCCCGCCGAGGGCGACTACGCGGATCTCCCCGACGAACCCCTGGGCGGCAACAAGTTCGTCCCCTTCCGTCCGGTCAGCGGCGCCACGACGACGGGGGCCTTCGACTACACCTACTTCACCGACGGGGACACCAACAACATTCCCTGGGTGGCGAACGACTCCGAGGGATCGGGTGAGGCCATCTTCGAGGTGCGGACCTCCGTGGAGTCACCGCACCTGGGTTGCGGAGCCCGCCGGAACGCCGAGGGGGCGGTCCAGCCGTGCTGGCTCGTCGCTGTCCCGCGGGGCGACCACAACCCGGACGGCCGACTGGCGGAGTCCTCGTCGTCCCCCGCGGCGGCGAGTGCGCTGAGCCAGTCGATCTGGGACCAGCGCCTGACGTTCCGGCTCGACTTCCTTCCCGTGGGCGACAACTGCGACCCCGACAAGCCCGAACGGCGCACCATCGGCTCCGAGCTGGTCACCGACGCGATGACCTCGTGGCAGAGCGCACTCTGCGCCGACGGCGCCCATCGGTTCACCTTCACTCAGGCCGGTGAGGAGACCGCCCGCTCGGCGATCACCGAGCCCAAGGAGACCTCACCCGGTCTCGCCTTCACGGTGGACCCCGTCGAGTCCGCCGACGCGGCGTCCGTGGTGCACGCGCCGGTCGCGATCAGCGGCCTCACGATCGGCTTCCTCTGGAACTACGAGCAGGGCGAGACCTCCCACCACGTGAGCCGGCTACGGATCAACCAGAGGCTCCTGGCGAAACTGATGACCGAGTCCTACGTGGAGAACGTGCGGATGGGCGCGCTCGGGCAACCCGAGCCGGAGACCGTGGCCGGCAATCCGATCCGGATCGCGTCCGACCCGGAATTCCTCCTGCTGAATCCCGAGATCGCGGCCGGTCGCGAGGCTCCGAACGGAATGGTCGTCGGCCTGGAGAATTCCGACACGGCGCGCATGATGTGGCGCTATCTCATCCAGAACGACGACGCCCGCTCATTCCTCGAAGGTGAGCCCGACCCGTGGGGAATGCATCTCAATACCAGCTACAAGGAGTTGGGACTGACCGCAGATCCCTTCGACTACTACCCGAAGAGCGACACGACCTCCACCGCCACCCAGTGCGAGAACATCGAATACGGCAGCCAGAACCTGGTGCCCTACGCCAACGACATGCACAGCACCGCGCTGAAGATCCGGCGGGGCTACTCGGGGCTGGCCTACATCTGCAACGCGACGACGCAGTTCGCACTGTCGGGTACGCGTCCCAAGCTGAACAGCGCCCATGAGATCGGCATCGCGGACACCGCTTCCGCCGATCGGTACCTCCTGGACGTGGCGGCCCTGCCCAACGCCGACGGCACCTTCGTGAAGCCGACGACCGCCACCATGCTCAAGGCGGTCGCGCAGATGCCGGACTCCGCCGTCCCGGGAGTGAAGACGACCGATCCCGCCAAGGCACGCGGCAGCGCCTACCCGCTCACCTCCGTCGTCTACGCGGCGGCCTCCGTGGACCAGGCGGCGGACGCCCGCGCGGACTACGCCAAGGTCATCCGGTACGCCGCGGGTGACGGGCAGCGGCCCGGTACCGCGGCCGGTGAACTGCCCTCCGGGTACGCCCCGCTGCCGCAGGCACTCCGCACCCAGGCGCTGGCGGCGGCGACCGCGTTGGAGAAGGGCGCGGCCGACGGGGGTGAGGGCCCGCAGGACGGCGGCCCGGCGGGCGGGCCGGGGGGCAGCGCCACCTCCTCCGGCGGCTCGGGAACCGGCGGCGGTACAGGATCTTCCTCCACCGGTACGGCCGAAGGGGCGGCCCCGGCCACCGGGTCCGCGCAGGCGGACGGCGCCGCGGCGAGCGGCGCCGGTGCCGGTACGGGCTCCTCCGGGCAGACCACGACGACCACCGCGGCGGCAACCGGTACCACCCCCTCGGAACTGCTCGGCGCGGTCCGCTGGGTGCTGCTCGGGGTACTCGTCCTCGGTGGCGCTGCCTCACTCTCCGGGCCCGTACTGCTACGGCTTTCCGCTCGTCGCGGGGATGCGGGGGCAGCCGGCAGCTGAGAAGCGGCGCGGAGTTCGCGCTTTTCCCGGGACACCACTCCCGGGGAAAGGCCGATTTTCCGGCGGCACGTCCGGAACCTCCAAGGGTGGCGCAGGAAAGAATCCATTCACTTGATGCGCCCCTCGGATTTGTGGTCAACAGAACGCCGATCGGGAAGTGTGGGCACCGCCGGCCGACGGGCCGGAGGCACCAGAATCCGGATTGCTCCACTGCTCTTTCCCACGGGTTTTCCCGTCATCCGTAAGCATGAGATCCGTATTCACGGAGGAGAAAACAGTGAACGTCACGTCTCGTGTTCGTGCCGGTGCCGTCGTCGGTGCTGTCGCTCTCGCCCTCGGCGCGTTCGCCGCCCCGGCCGCCATCGCCGACCCGCCGGCCACCGAGTACCGCATCCTGGCCGGTGTCGGCTCGGACACGACCCAGGACGTCGTGAACGCCCTCGGCAACGTGGTCCTGAACGCCTCCGGCAGCAAGATCATCGCCTCGTACGACGCCACCGGCTCGGCCTCGATCACGACCCGCTCCGGCTGTGCGATCAGCCGCCCCAACGGGTCCTCGGCGGGCATCACCGCGCTCGCCACCGACGTCAACGACACCACCAAGGACTGCATCGACTTCGCCCGCTCCTCGCGCGGCGCCAAGACGACGGGAACCCTGCTCACCTGGATTCCCTTCGCCAAGGACGCGGTGTCCGTCGCGGTCCGCACCGACAGCGCGCTCTACGCCTCCGGCGCCCAGGACCTCACCACGGCGCAGCTGAAGGCCATCTACCAGTGCACCACCACCACGCTGAACGGCGTGACCCTCACGCCGCTGCTGCCGCAGACCGGCTCCGGCACGCGCTCCTTCTTCCTGGAGAAGCTCGGTCTGACGGACGCGCAGGTCGGCAGCTGTGTCAGCCAGTCGGTCCAGGAGAACAACGGTCTGGCGCTGGACACCGCCGGTGACATCGCCCCGTACTCGGTGGCGCAGTACATCGCGCAGGTCAGCGGCACCGTCACCGACATCCACGGCGCCACCGACCTGATCAAGGTCAACGGCACCGCGCCCTACAACGCCTCCACCTTCACCCTCAACACCGCCTTCAGCTTCAACCGTGACGTATACAACGTCGTCCCCACGGCGAAGCTCACGGACGCCACCATCTCCTCCACCTTCGTCGGCTCGACCTCCAAGGTCTGCGCCGCCACCTCCACCATCACCGCCTACGGCTTCGGCACCCTCGGCTCCAACTGCGGTACCACCACGCAGCAGGGCCTCAACTGACGCCCTCTCCCGGCGTCGTATCCCGACCACGG
>NZ_JBHWZJ010000320.1:0-7972 GCF_042728415.1 Streptomyces sp. NPDC060198
CGACAAAACGGCGGCCTACACCGACGACGCGGCGGACACCACGACAGTGGCGGACACCGCCGCCCTGCGCGAGCAGGCCCTCCAGAACGCCGCCGCCCAGGCGGGCTCCGGAGAGCTGAGTTCCGACGGCGTCAGCACGGGCGGCCTCGGTCTCACCGACGACGGGACCGGGTACGACGGCGGAGCGTATCCGACGGGCTCGGTCATCAACGCCGACGGCACGGTGACCGCTCCGGGCGGTGGCCTCCTGAGAAACACGAACGGGAGCCTGGTCAAGGCTCCGGCGGGCGCCTACCAGACCCAGCAGGCCCAGATCCGGCGGTCCCAGGCCCTGGAAGACGCCGCCAAGGCGCAGGACAAGGCGTACGAGGAGCAGCTGAAGCGCCAGCAGCAGAGCGCCGCGCAGCAACGCGCCCTCGAACAGTCCCTCCAGCGCGCGCGTTCCTCCACGCGCACCACCGGCCTCGACGCGGACGCGCTCGAAACCGCCCGCAACGCCGGGGCGACCCTGCGCGTGAAGCAGCCGGACGGCAGCTACACCGACTACACCAGGGCCGCCGGAGAGACGGCGGCCTCGCGCGCGACCCGGGTGCGCACGTCCTCGGCCGAGCCCGCCACCGGCGCGGCCGAGGAGGCGGCGCTCAGCAGCCGGCGTTCCACCACGTCCAGCGGCCCCACGACTCCCCCGATGGGCGGCGGCATGTCGCCGGGCGGGGCCGGACAGGGGCAGGACCGGGAACGCAAGAGCTACCTGGACGAGGACGAGGACACCTGGGGAACACGGCGCACCGGCGGAACAGGAGTGATCGGCTGATGGAGGAACGACAGTCACGGGGGCCTGCTCCGGCCATCGCCTCCGTGCTCCAGGAGCAGCTCGGGGAGATGACGACGAGTCTGCGCGCCCAGCGGGACCGTCTCCTGGAAACCCAGCGGGAGCTTGCGGCGCGGACCATCACCGTGCGTTCGAAGGACCGTTCCGTCAGCGTGACCGTCGGCGCGCGCGGGGACGTCCGTGAGATCAAGTTCCACACCGAGGACCATCGTCGGCTGGACGCGGCCCGGCTGGGCAAGGTCCTGCTCGACGTGGTCACCAGGGCCCAGGAGCAGGCGGGCCGGGAGGCTTACGAGGCGTTCGCGCCCTTGCGGGGTGCGGGCGCCGCGATGCGCCGCTCCATGGAGTCCGGCAGCGCGCTGGAGGAGCTGCTGGCCCCTCTGCGTGCCGCCACCGCCGACCCGATGGCGGGCGAGGCACCACGGGACGACGCAGCCACGCGGAAGGGATGGGCCGATGAGTGAGGACCTGCGCACCACCGAGCAGCTCAAGGCGCTGTTCGCGCAGTACCCCGGCGCGGCCGACGCGCTGCACCGTGTCAACCAGAACGTCGCACGGATCAACGAGATCAACGCGCGGGGCGGCGGCGACGGCGAGGACGAGGCGTCGAAGCAGTACCGCGAGGCCATCAGCGCCGGAATGCCTCCGATCACCCAGACCCTCGATCTGCTGAACGTCCTCGTCGACCAGCTCGGCGTCGACGGCACCGACGCGATGAAGATCTTCGACAAGGCGGAGACCGAGGCCCAGCAGATCGGCGCCGCCTGGACCGAGGACTCCTGACGTGGGAACCTCCCGGCGGCGCCCGTGCTGACCCCCAGCCCGCAGGCGCAGGAGCTGATGAAGGCCCTCACCGGCATGGAGTGGCCGTCGATCAACGAGGACGAACTGCGCGAGGCCGCCGACCTGTACGAGTCCACCGCCGAGGACTTCGACACCATGCGGGACGAACTCGCCGAGCTGGCCCGGTACATCAGGGAGAACTTCTCGGGCGAGGCGGCCCAGGCCTTCGTCCGCTACGCCGAGCTGCTCACGGGCGGCGAGGCCCCCGCGCTCGCCGGGGTGAAGGACCAGGCGGCCAACCTCGCGCAGATCGCCGACGACACCGCGACCGACGCGGAGTACGTCAAGTGGATGATCCTCGCGCAGATGATCGAGCTCATCGCGGAGATGATCTTCGAGGCGGCGGTCTGGTGGGTACCCGGCCTCGGCCAGGCGGTCACCGCCCACGTCTCGCTGCTGACCATGCTGGTCCGGTTGCTGGTGCCCCGGCTGATCCGGGCGCTCGTCCGGAGCATCGCGGTGCACACGGCGGTCAGCGTCGCGATGGGGCTGGCGATGGACGCCCTCGTCCAGGGCGTCCAGATGGCCATGGGCAACCGCGACACCTGGAGTACGGACTCCACGATCCAGGCTCTCGCCTACGGAGCGGTTCAGGGACTGGTGGGCGGCGCGATGAGCTTCGCCGGCGCCAAGGCGGGCGCGCGGATCGGCCGGATGCTCGGCAACGACTTCACCAAGCTCCTCACCCAGGAGGCCGGCAGGAAGCTCGCCTCCCTCACCGGCTCCGCCCGCGACGGCAAGCGTTTCGCCGACGATCTCGTCGGCACGCTCGGCGGGATGAACGCCGACCTAGCCAAGGGCCTGAACAAGTCCGCGAACGAGTCCCTGGCGAAGGCGTTCGTACGCAGCGTCGGCGACCAGTTCGCCCGGTCGGGGCTGAAGGGCATGACCAAGGAGCAGGCCCGGGACGTGGGAACCGGCTGGGCGAAGACGGTACTCAGGGAGTGGATCGGGCCGGGATCGGCGGCCACCGTCGGCAGGGCTCTCCGCGAGGAGCTCGCGGGCCGGGTGGAAGGGACGGCGCTGCGGGTACTGGCGGACGATCTCCCCGACGCCATGGCGAAGGCCGGGATCGGTCCGTCGAAGGGCTTCCTGCTGGGGCAATACGGCACCGACATGCTGCTCGAAGGTGTGTCGCAGAACCTGTCGGAGGGCGCGTACAACGTGCTGACGACGGGGCAGTTCACCACCACGGGCGGGACATTCCTCTCCGGCTTCCTCACGACCGGCGTGAGCCACGCGGGGCGCCACTTCGTGGTGCAGCCGCTGATGCACCACGTGGGCCAGGATCACGCGTGGGTGCAGAAACTCAACGACCGGTTGGCGGCCCTGGACGGACCCGAGCACGGGTGGCCGGTCAACGGCGTGGGCGCTCCCGCCCCTCTGCCGGGTGCCGCAGGCGGGAGCCCCCAGCCGCCGGGCGGGCTCGCATCCCACGACCTGGAGGAGGCGTCCACGGACATGCCGATCCCGGTCGGGGACGTCGAGGAGGAGCCGTACGACCGGCAGGAACCGTCGGACGACGAGCGTCGGGAGTCGTCGGGCAGTGATCGGGTGACCTCGCAGGTGGTCCGGGAGGCGTCGTACGAACGCCGGAAGACGGAGCAGACGGACACCGGCGCCCCGGTTCCTCCGCCTGCTGCCCCGACGACGCCCCGTAGGACGAACTCGTCGGCGCCCGTACTCGGCGCCGCACCCCCGGTCGTTCCTCCGCCCGTCTCCGCGCAGGCTCAACTCCCCTCACCCGTGCGGCCCGTCGTCGCGCCCCCGCTCGCAGCTCCGACCCCCGAGCAGATTCAGGCGCCGCAGGCCGAACAGCCGGCACCGCAGGCGAAGCCCGTACGGACGTTCTCCACCTCGTCGACCACCGAGAGCGTCGTGGCGCCCGCACCCCCGCCGACGAGCCCACCGGTCCAGCAGCAACCACCGTCGGCAGCGGTCCAGCAGGCGTTCAATCCGAACGCGCCGGTCTTCGGGGACAGGGCCGACGTGACCGTCGTCCCGGTCGACGACGGGTCACCGCTGTCCCTGGCCCTCGGCCCGGAGAATCCGCATGCCGAGGACGCGGACACGGACTCCTCCGAGCTCGCCCCGCCGGTTCTGTCGGACGCCCCGCTCGAAGACGTGCTCTTCGTGGAGGACGGCCCGCCGGCACACCTCTACGGCGCCACTTGGGTCTCCGGCTCGACGAGTGCCTCGGCCACGGAACCCTCCGCCCCGCATCCCGAACGGGCCGTCGCCGGGCTGGTCAAGGTCGGCCTGAACGTGCCGCAGGTCCTGCTGAACAAGCACGTTCCCGGCACGCTCGGGACGAACCCGGTGGCCCACCGGACGGCCTTGGCAGCGGAACTGCTGGAGGGGCTGCCGCCGAAGACCGCCGCCGGAATCGATGTCCACGCCCTCGCGGCGCTCCTCGAAGGGGACGCCGGGGGCCTCCTGGGCGAGGGCCGCGGTCTGCTCGTCGGCAGCCCCCTCGCCCCGGCCGTGGCCACCGTCACCATGCGCCTCGGTCAGTGGCGCCGCGTCACCACGGGCCCCCGTCCGCAGCCGTACAAGTTCGACGGGATCGACCAGCACCTGACGTCGCACAACGTCGCCGTCACGGAGAGCAGGGGCGCCACGGGCGCGGTGAGCGTGCCTCTGTCGGGGTCGGTCGCTCCCGTCGCGACCACCCAGGTCTCGGTCTCCCTCGCGATGAACGAGAGCAAGACGGTCGATCTCGGCCGGGCCCACCTGATCCAGCGCGAGACGAGGGCCGCCGAGGGCACGGAGACGTACGTCGTCGCGATCCAGCTGGAGCTGGACGTACGACCGCTGCACGACTCGGGCACCACCCCCTCGCCCCTGCGGTCGAAACTGACCGTGAGCAACGGCGCGACGCTCGAAGTACCCCTCAGCGCCCGGGAGAAGCCGAAGGCGGACGACAACCTGCCCGTGGAGGTGACCACGGGCGTTCCGCTCGGGTGGGGGCACGTCGAAGGATTCGGACCTGTGGGCCTGCTGCCCCGGTGGGCCGCCCAGGGGGCGATGCCCCACGGGGTGAGCGTCGCGCAGGTCCACGAGTTCTTCTCCTCCCGCTCGCTGAAGTCGCGGGGGGCGGAGCTGCTCTCCGGGAACCTCGAACTCCCTCGGGGATACTCCGTCAGCACGGTCAAGCTCGGCGAGTACCGTCCCCTGTCCGTCTCCACCACCCACGAGATGCGGGACAGCAACCAGGTCACCCAGACCGACACGGTCAACCGCGCCACCGGCAACAAGGTGGGCGCCGCCTTCCTCGTGGGTGGAACGGGTTCGGTCGGTCCGGTCAAGCTGGCAGGTGGACTGACGGCGTCGGCAGCTCTGAACACCTCCCACACCGACACCCATGGGTCGTCGTCCGCCATGAAGACCGTCGCACGCGTCAAGGGATCACAGACGGTTCTGGGCCGTCAGGAGATCGGTTTCGTCGTCACCCGCCCGGACGGCAAGAAGCTTCCCGTCTCGACCTGGGTCCTGGTCCGCCAGCCTGCCGACGACGTTCGCGCCGCGGCCGGTCTGCCGACCGCGAGGACCGTGTTCGAAGCGGGGAACCGGCCCGACCCCGAGAACCTTCGTCGGGGCGAGGACCGCGCGTACGACCTCACCTTCGCCCGGACGGAGAACCTCGCGTTCCACGAGCAGTCCCCGCAGAACGCACAGAACACACAGAACGCACGGGAAGGCCGGCAGGGTCAGCAGTCGGGAAGGCTGACCGCCGACGAGTTCGTCGACCAGGTCCTGGACGCCTTGGCGAAGAGGGGGAGCGGTCAGGTCCCTTTCATGTCCCGCAAGGAATGGGAGAGCTTCCGGCCCGCCCGGTGGTTCAGCCTGCCGAGTGAGCGGCTGCGTGCCTTCCACAACACCCAGGCCGTCCTGAACGCGGTACGTCCCGGGATGCTCGCCGACCGGATGGATCAACTGCACAACGAAGGGGTGAGGATTCCCCTGTTCGGAAGGTCCTTCCTCAACCGCCACTTCCACACCCTGGTACTCAGGGTGCCCAGCCTGGACTGGGACTACCAGCACACCGATCCCCACCGGTTGATCCGCCTGAACACCCCGGGCCAGGTGAAGACCGGCCACGGCCGGACCATCACCAAGGAGGGCTCGATGGGGGTGGAGTTCCTGCCCCGCTTCTCTGCTCCCGGCCTGTCCGTCGGGGGTTCGCTGGGTGCCCGGGCCCACTGGAGCAAGACCGTTTCCGCGGAGGTGACCACCGCCTCCGGACGCGACAACACCCTGGTCACCACCACCGCCACCGGGGCACACCTGTTCACCGTCGAAGGCGGCCTCATCGCCGAACTGACCGGGCAGCGGGTCTCCCAGCCCGGCCTGTCCTGGATCGGCAGCCTCGGACTTCCTCCCCTCGCGCTGCGCCGGCTCCCGAAGAGCGACCCTGTCGACCTGGGCCGCTTCACGGCGGCCGTGTACGTCCCCGAGCAGCGGTTCGCCGACGGAACGCCGGGCGCCGCGGACGACAATTCCGGCACCGGCACCGGCGGGAACGGCCGGCGGGCCGTCCTCGGCCGGACCGACCTCAGCAGCACTCCGATCCTCACCTCGAAGATCCGCACCGGCAAGAGGCTGCTGAAGGGCATCCTCGACTCGGTCGCGAAGGCCGCGGGCGACCCGGCCGGATTCACCGACGAGGGGGGCCTCGTCCACGAGCGGGTGCGCCAGTGGCTCGTCGGCCTCACCAGCCACCCCGAGTCGCTCTTCTCGCCGGACGGAGTACTCCTGAGCGGTGTGAGCGACCAGAGTGTGCTGCGGGGCTTCGAGGGTTCCGTCCGGCTGCGCGCCCGGCGTACCAGGCTCAGCGTCGCGGGCCCCGTCATGGCTCTGGAGACGGAGCAGTCGGTGAACCACTCGACGACCGCGTCGGAGAGTTCGTCGACGGGGAACAAGGTGACGATCGGGGCCGCGTTCTCGCCGATCGCCCAGCAGAACGCCAACTCGTCCGGCACCTACGGAGCGAACGCGGAAGTGACGGTCCACTCGAAGCAGAGCGGAGAAGCGCGGTCCCGGTCCACCACCAGCGACACCAACCTGGTCCAGTCGGACGAGGTGTACGTACTGCTCGACGGCGACATCGAGGTCGAGTGGGTCGTGGAGGGCCGGCCGACCGGGGCGTTCACCCCCTTCGTGTCCGAGGCGCGTACGCCTCTGGCGTCCGCGCCGTCGTGGACGGGCCGAGGGAGCAGTCCGGTGCACCTCACCGGTTCCCTGACCATCGCCCAGGGCTACCAGGGACTCATGACCCCCCGCGACCTCCACCGCGCCGGAGCCGTCGATGACGGGCTGGGAGAGTGGGCGGGCGGGCACCTGGACGGAATGGCCGTCCCCTCGTGGATGCACGACGACGGTATCGACTTCTACCCACTGGCCGCCTCCGCCTCCATACCGGCGGAGGCGCACTCCTTCGATCCGTCCGAGCCGACGGCGACGGCCTCGGACCGTGCGGTGCGAGCGGGGCTGAAGGAGATCGACCGGGCTCTGGCGAAACTGGAGGAGCTGGGGGTGGGGCAGCGGGGCCGGGACACCCTTCACACGCTGGTCGGCGAACAGTCCTTCCGCGCCGGCATCCAGGCCGGGGTGGAGCTGCTGGGCCGTGTCCGGGTGGGCGAGAAGCACTTCGTCAAGAGGATCTTCCACGGCGGAAAGAACCTTCAGGTACGGGTGACCCATCACCGGGTCGCGACGCACACCGTCGTCGCCGCCTCCGGTGTGGGGGACATCGAGAGCACGTTCACCACCGTGGTGACGGATTCCTCGGTCGTATCGAAGGCCAACGGGCTGGACGCGGGGAGCGGTTCCAGTCAGCGGAGCACCTCCGGAGTGCTTACGGGAGGGGCCGGGCCGAACGGCACCGGCGGCGGAGCGGCGGCGGAGAAAACCATCGCTTCCGCCCAGCGGGTCGTCACCCATCTCAATGCGCTGACCAGCCCCATGGTCAGAGTGGAGAACGAGTGGGAGACCCGTGTCCAGATCTTCGACGCGGACGGTACGGAGATCCTCAGCGGAACCGAGCCGACTGAGGACGCACCGGGCGGGGTGGCCTGGATGTCCCCCGCCACCACCAGTTACGTACCGCTCGTCCATCTCGAACCCACGGGCACGAGGTGGACGTCGCCTTCCGCCCCCGACGCGAGCACCGGCCCCCTGCCGGACGAGACGGCGTCCGCGTGGCTGGCCCGGATGAACCCGGGAGGGGTCGTTCCGGGTACCACGCACCATGTCAAGGCGCTCAGCGGTGCGGACGAGCTGCACCGCGTCGTGTCC
>NZ_JBHWZJ010000321.1:0-7970 GCF_042728415.1 Streptomyces sp. NPDC060198
CTTCGGAGTGCCGGCACTCCGAAGTACCCCGACGCTCTGACGAACGCCCGGCGGCGGCCTCAGCGGCGACCGGCGCGCAGCGGGTCGCCGGCCTTGCGGACGACCTTGGCGATCCAGGCCATGGCCTCGGGCACGTCGTAGTTCCCGGCGTGCGGCTGGTTCCAGGCGAGGCGGTAGTCGACGTCCTCGACCTGCTTGTCCGCTTCGAGCGCCCGGTCGAGGTTGAGCGAGACGATGAACGCGGTGTCCCGGTCGCGGGTGCCGTTGCGGACGTACCAGTTCGCGGCGGTGTCGGCGCCGGTGCCGATGAAGTCCATCGGGTCGACGAGGTGGATCTGGTCGTCCACGGTGGTGGAGCGCTTGGCGGTGTACTGGTCCCAGGTCAGGCCGGTGTCGTCGATGCCGCTGCCGTCGCCGGGGACGTCGTTGTGGTCCCAGCTGTACTCGGTGTAGTTCATGTACTTCTGGTCCGCCGGGCCGAAGAGGTTGGTCTCGGTGCCGCTGGTGGTGTTCCCGTTGACGCCCACGGCGTCGAAGGCGGGGGTCGTCTTGAGGGTGGCCTGGGCGACGACGAACGCGAGGTACTTCTTCATGTCGACCGAGCGCACCGTGCGGGTCGCGGTGTCGACGTCGATCCAGTCGTTGACGTACGACTTGGTGGTCGGCGTCCCGCCGGGGAACCCGCCGCCGGACTGGAGGTCGAAGGTGGCGCCCAGGGCCGGAATCGTGTTCGCCGGGTCGGCCTTCAGGTAGGTCTCGGCGGAGCGGACGACCTCTTTCCTGATGGTGTCGATCATGTTCGCGGCGGTGAGTTTCGAGCCGTCCGGGTTGCGGAGGCCGAGGCTCTTCTCGTACGCGGGGAACTGGGCGGCGATCGCGGCGGCGTCCTCGGGGGACGGGTTCTGGCCGGTGTCGGCGCGGGTGTCGAGGATGTTGTACAGCCACTCGTACGCCTTGTCGGCGTTGCCCAGGTCGGTGATCGGGCAGTACGCGTTCACGGCGAAGACGTCGTCGCGCAGGGTGCTGCGGCCCTTCGCGTCGATGCCCGCGGCGCCGATCGCGGCGAGGTACGGGTCGTACTCGGCGCTGTTGCCGGAGGCGCCGAGGATCGACACCAACGCGCCTCCGCCACTGGTGCCGTTGATGACGATGCGTTCGGCACTGCCGGGCATGGCGGCGTCGTTGAGGCGCAGGTAACGCACGGCCGCCTTGGCGTCGACCACCGCGGCGGGCGCCTTGCCGGGAGCCGTACCGTCGGCACCGAGCAGCCCGCGGCTGCGGTTGGCGATGTCGGCGAAGACGTACCCGGCCTTCAGCGCGGCGCCGACGTTGCTCGTCGCGCTGTTGTAGGAGGCGCCGCCGGTGACGCTCGCCTTGATGTAACTGGCCATCCAGCCGCTGTTGTTCACGGCGAAGTAGATCGGCGCGCGCTGGTTGCCGAAGGCGCTTTCGGGGACGAACACATTCATGGCCTGGTAGCCGCAGGCGGTGTTGGAGATGGTGGTGTTCCCGAACCCGCCGGACTGCTGCGCCGCCGCCTCGACGGGCTTGGCGACGTAGCAGATCTCCTTGTACCAGCGCACGTCCATCGGTTGGCCGTCGACCGTGACGGTGATCGTCGTGTAGGCGGCGGAGTCGAAGGCCAGGGCGGCGTCCTCCGCGTCCACGACGTGAGCCCGGTGCGGGGCCTTGGCCGGAGTCCCTCCGCCGGTCGCCGCGAAGGAGGACGGTACGGCGAGAGCCGTGAGGGCGAGCGAGCCCGCGACCGCGATGCCCCTCAGGAGGTGCTTACGGGGCACGGGGCGCCGCATCTCCCGTACGGCGGTGAGGTGTTCGGGCGCTTCGCGCTCACTGGGCGCCGAGATCCGCTGCATGGGGTCTCCCCTCGTCGAGCACCAAGTGCGTTCTCGCACAGGGCACTTCGTCGGAACTCCGGCCTCAGGGCCGAAGCGGGACGCACGCTACGGGATTGTTGACAATATTCCCAGCGATCTCGCCAACATTTTGGTCGACTGAGGATTCCCTGTGAAGGGCACCGGGGCGAACCGGCCTGCGCCCGGGGGAGGATCTCCCCATGACACCGCCGGACGCCGAAGACGCCGAAGCCCGCCGCTGGGAAGAGCGGTTGGGCTGGACATACGGATTGACAGCCGACGATCCCGGCGAACGGAGCACGGCGATAGCCCTGTGCGCCGACGCCCGGAGAGCTACGGACAAGGCCCGCGACCGGATGTACGCGACGTGGCGCTCGACGGCACGGTTCGGACGATGGATGCCATGGCGGCAGCGGGCCCGCCTGCGTGCGCAGGGGGCGTACGACGAAGCCCGGAGCCGCACGCTGCCCCACGCGGTGTGGCTTCGCCCGTCCGGCGACATCAGGGCATGGCCGGGGCTGCCCTACGCGCTGCTCTTCCTCGAGTGGGAGGCCAGGTATCCGAGGGACTGGACACGGCACGCCAAGGACTGGGGCACGAAGCAGGGCCTCCTGCGGGGCCTGGCTGTCGCCGGCCACGGTGAAACGGTCAGGTCGAAGCTGACCGACCTGGTGGAGGTCGTCGTCCGGAGGCCGTACCGCTGCAAGGACCGCGAGTACGTCCGTGTCGCCCGGGCCGTGGACAGTGCGGATCTGCGCGCCAGGCTGGAAGCCGTCGCCCGGTCGGACGCCCCGTGGGCGCGGCAGAACGCCGGGTACGTGCTCTGGGCCCTCGAACACCCCGACGCGCCCAGCACGGTCCACGCGTGGCGGAACTGGCACGCGGCCGACACCCGGGAGTGAGACACCACCCCGCCCCGCGACCTCAGAGCGCGTCGGTGCCCGCGCCCCGGACGAGCTCCCGGTGGGACTCCTGCATCGCTGCGGGAAGCGCGTCCACGTCGAACCACCTCGCTTCCAGGATCTCGAAGTCGTCGATCTTCAGGGTTCCGCCGACGAGCCGCGCCTCGTAGGCCACTTCGAGGCGGAGCCGGTAGCCGCTCCTCAACCGCACCAGGCGGCCCGGTTCCACGTCGAGCCCGGTCTCCTCCTTCACCTCGCGGACCACCGTGAGCGGGAACTCCTCGCCCTTGACGGCGAAGCCGGTCGGCAGCCCCCAGGGGTGCTGCGCGGCCCACAACCGGTGCTTCAGCAGCAGGACTTGACCGGCGTCGTTCCGGACGACCCCGGTGACGCCCACGTTGAACTTGGCGTGCGCGAGCCACAGGACCCGCCACTGCAGGGGACCGCGTATGAGCCGCCAGAGCTGTGCAACGAGTCGATGCATGGAAAACCTTTCACCGCCGGGTCAGGGGTACTGCCTCACCCTCAACACTCCTCCACGGCCCCCTCGGGACCTCACGCGACCCCGCACGTCCCCGCGCCCCCCGCCCCCGGTGCGTGCGCGGCGTGCTCACGGCGTGCGCCGGTCCGTGGCGGTGCGGGGAGGGCGGTGGCCGAGCCAGTCGCCGCCCGGAATGCGCGGGCCGCTCGCGCGCAGGGTGCGCAGGACGGCCGAGGCCGCGAGGTAGACCCAGGCGCGGACGGTCCCGGAGCCGGGCACCTCGACGTCCCGGGCGACCCGTTCGTAGAGGTTGCGGGGGTCTTCCGGGCCCAGGTACGTCTCCAGTCGGTCCAGGGCGGCGAGCAGCCCGTCGTACTCCTCGGGCGCGGCAGTGATCAGCGCCCCGTGGACCGTGTCGCCCCCGTCGGTGGCGAAGGGGTACCCGGGACCGTCGTAGAGCGCCCCGCCGTGCAGCAGCGCCGGCTGCTCCCGGACGTCGAGGCCCCGGACGTACCGGTCGTGGTTGTGTTCGCCGGGCCGCAGGGTGCCGTAGACGAAGAAGGGCAGCGGCCCCTCGGCGCGGACCGCCCCGGGGCCGGGTACGGGTTCGGGTATGGGTCCCCGTACGGGTTCGGGGCCGGCCGACTCGACGGTGGCCGTCACAACTCCACCGCCGATGACGTCTGGTCGGTCACCCACGCGAGGTAGCGGGCGCTGCCCCGGACGATCGGGGTGGCGATGATCTCGGGGGTGTCGTAGTCGTGCGCGGCGCGCAGGTGTTCCTCCAGTTCGTCGTAACGCTCGGTCCTCGTCTTGAAGAGCACCTGCCACTCCTCGGCGGTCTCCACGGCGTTGTGCCAGTGGTAGACGGAGGTGACCGGCGCGGAGATCTGCGCGCAGGCGGCGAGCCTGGCCTCCACCGCGCTCCGGGCCAGTGCCTGAGCCTTCTCCTCGCTGTCGGTCGTGGTCTGCACGGTCAGCCATGCGGCCGGTGGCGTCGCCATGGTCGGCTCTCCTCGGGGGCGCGGGGCCCGGGGCGCGGCTGCCCCGGTGGTCCGCTTCCGATTGTCGGTCGGTACGACCCCGGCCGCCGCCCGTTCTCCTCACGCACCGAAGCGTGTTGCGGAAGTAGCGCCGTCCGCCCGCAGGGCGGTATCGGGGTGATCCCGGCAACGCGGCGAGCGTGCGTGCCAGGCGTCGCCCGCCGGACACGGGACTTTCGCAACACGACCTGCGGGACAGCCCATCCCGCTAGGAAGGGGCCGCCGGGAGCGCCCACGGCGTTCCGGCCGAAGGGATCACCGAGGGTACGGAGAAGGGAAGGGGTGGCCGGAACGCGCTCCTGACGGCGCCCCTCCCCCGCAGATCTCGGCGGAACTTGCCGCATATTCGTTTCCACTGATCCTGCACACCCGGCTTTTTCCCGCCATGATCACACGAAAGCATCACCCAATTCCACTCCATTTCACAAAAGGGAGTGCCCCCATTATCTAAATAATACTTTTACGCCACTCTTTGGTGCGGTTGCCCAAATGGGAGATCGGGGAATATTCACCATGAGCACGGACAGCGAAGAGCCGCTCCCATGGTTCGACCTCTGAAGTTCACCGAAAAGGTGAATGGCCACTCGCTCTCCGTTCCCGTCAGCCGTCCCGCCCACCGGCGGGACGGCGCCCACCGGACGCATCGCGAGCACGCGGTGCGAAGAGCGCCAGGAGGCGGCATGGCCGCGACGACCTCGTCCACTCCCACCCCCATAGACGCACCGTCACCCGCGCGGAGCGCACCTGAGGACCACCAGGCCCTGGCCCCGGAGAACCCCGGGCCGACGTGCGATCCCCCTCCCTCCGGAGGCGAGCCAGGACCGCCAGGACCCCAGGGACCACCCGGACCGCAGGGACCGAGCGGCCGTACGGGCTGCCCCGGTCCGGCCGGCCCGACCGGGCCCGCGGGGCCGGGGGGGCCCGCCGGCCCCGCGGGCGTGACCGGACCGGAGGGCCCGGCCGCCGCGCAAGGACCGCGCGGCATCGAGGGGCCCGCGGGCCCTGAAGGCGTGAGCGGCCCGCTCGGTCCCGAGGGTGCCGTCGGCGCGACGGGCACCGAAGGCCAGGCGGGCCGGGACGGCAGGGACGGAAAGCCGGGCGCGCACGGCCTCCCCGGCGCCGACGGCAGGGAGGGTCAGGCAGGACCCCGGGGGCCTCAGGGCTCCCGGGGAGACCCGGGCCCGGAGGGCCAGGTGCGCCCCCGGGGTCCTCGGGGGCCCAAGGGCGACGCAGGCGATCCACCCAGCCCCGAGTATGTGCGCCAACTCGTCAGGGAGGCGCTCGCGGAAGTCGGTTTCTGCACCCCTCTGTGAGAACCCGCCTCCACGGCGGGACGGCAGGCGACGTGGGAGCGGGCCGCCACGTGGCCTCCGGGCGCCGGGCCCCCAAGGCCTCTTCGACGTGAGCCGATCGGGCCGCCGTACAACTTTTTCCGTGCGCAGAGGAATCCCTTCCTCCGCGCGCGGAAAACGGGAATCACCCGACCATGCGCACCACACACTCTCTTCCGGCCGGATCAGGTCACCGAGAGAATTGTGCGGCAGAAAGCACGGGTCACCGCAGTGCGGCCTTCCGCGAGGAAGCCGCCACCCCCACGCGGGCACGAGGAATCCGACGGACAGCCGGCCCGCTGCTCCCGCCGAGTGCCCTCGCCGACGCCTCCCGCACCCGGGGCGCGTCCACCCGGCACCACTCCACGAATTACCGTGGACTCCATGATCCCTGCCACGCCCGCCCCGTACGTCGAGTTCGACGGTCACCCCGCGACCTTCGACGACCTACGGATCCCCGCCTTCTCCGGCTATGGCCACTTCACGGCCTTCCAGGTCGTGGAGGGCCGCGTGCGGGGCTGGGACCTCCACCTGAACCGGCTGCGCGCCGCGAACCAGGAGCTGTTCGGCCTGGACCTGGAGGCGGATCTGCCGCGCCGACTGGTACGCGGGGCGCTGTCGGGAGCGGGTGTACGGGACGCCACGGTGCGGGTGCACGGTTTTCTGCCGCCGGGCGCGACGAAGACGGTGCTGATGGTGACGGTGACCCCGCCCGCCGAACCGGCGAAGACGCCGTTGAGCCTTCTCTCGGTGTCGTACGCCCGCGACCTGCCGCACCTCAAGCGACCCGGCGACTTCAGCCAGACCTACTACGGCAGGCTGGCGGTGCGCTCGGGGTACGACCAGGCGCTGCTGACCGCCCCGGGCGGAGTGGTAGCCGAGGGGTCGATCACCAACGTGGGCTTCTGGGACGGCGATCGCGTGGTCTGGCCGAACGGTCCCGCGCTGATCGGGATCACCATGGCACTGCTGGAAGAGGGGCTCGCACTGGCCGGGGCCCCGTCGGTCCGGCGGCCGGTGACCCTGGACGGCCTCGACGCCTTCCGGGCCGCGTTCGTCACCAACTCCCGAGCCATCTCCCCCGTCCACCGGATCGACGACCGGACCTACCCGGTGGACGCCGGACTGATGGAACTGCTGGAGAAGGTGTACCGGGACACCCAGGCGGACCAGGTCTGACGCGGGCCGGGTCCGCGGCACGGCGCCGGACCGGCGGCGCGCGTCCGGCCCGGACGCGACAACGCCCTCACCGGACCCGGGGGGGGTGGGGCCGGTGGGGGCGGTTGCCCGGGGGGGGCGGGGGGGGGGGGCCCCCCGGCGGGCGCCCGCCCCGGACGCCACACCGCCCCCCCGGGCCCGGGGGGGGGGGGGCCGGTGTGGGCGGTTGCCAGGGGGTGGCGGGGGGGGGTGCCACCCCGTGGGGGGGATGTCTTGCGTCTGCCCGACCCTCGGAAGAGCATGCATGTGACCTGCGTCACACATTCGTTTCGGGGGTCACTCGTTCGGCACCCGGGGCCACCACGCGGACCGGATCGCCCGCCGGAACCGCCGCGACCTGCGCCGATCGCCGGTGGCAAGGGTGCCGCGCCGGTCCGTACGGGTGACTTCTGAAGGTGCGTCAGCAGGCATGGGAAGCGACCCGCCCGTTACCTCGGAGGCAGGACCCGTCCCGTTCCGGCCCGTCCGGTCCGGGCTCGCCCCGCTCTGCTCGCGCCCGTACCCGGAGGACCTCCCATGCTCCGTCCACTCCGCTCCACGACCGGCACAGCCGTCACCCTCGCCGCGACCACGGTCTTCGGCCTCGCCCTGCTCGCCCCGTCCGCGTACGCGGGCGACGCCGACCGGGACAGGGGCCGCCTGGAGCTCACCCCGTCCACCGCCGTTCCGGGCGCCAAGGTCACCGCGGAAACCACCGCCTGCGGCAGGAACGGCTCGGGCATCGGCGACGCGAACTCCCTGGACGCGGGGGACTTCGAGCTCTACCCCGGCACCGGCAAGGACGTCGTGACCGGGCACTTCACCGTCCCGCGCGACACCCGCCCCGGGACCTACGACATCGCGGTCGCCTGCGACAACGGGAAGGACGCCCGGGGCCGACTGATGGTCACGGGCGGTTCCGCAGGTCATGGGCAGGATCAGGGCCAGGGGCAGGACCAGCAGCCCTGGGGCCATGTCCAGACCGGTGTGGGTGGCAGCGTCGGACCGGACGGCACCCGGATCGCCGCAGGCTTCGGTGTGCTCGGCGCGGCCTGCGCCGGCGCGCTGTGGACGGCCCGCAGGCGCCGGGCGGCGGACTCCCGCTGACCGGTCGGGCCGACGGGCGGCGCGCGGCCCGGAAG
>NZ_JBHWZJ010000322.1:0-7914 GCF_042728415.1 Streptomyces sp. NPDC060198
GCCGCGGGCCTCAGAAAGTGCTGGGTAACCAGTTGATCACTCGTGGCCGAGGCCGCCGGTGAGGCGTCGGGCCGCTTCGGTTTCGACGGGGCCGCGGGGCTCCACGGTCCCGCCGGCGAGGCGGGCGGCCATGAGCCGGATCACGGCGACCTGGATCATGGCTTCGACAAGCGCCGTCTTGCGCCCGCAGTCGCGGGCCGGCCATCCGCACCGTCCCAGTCAGAAGAATGTCCGCTCGGCCACCCACCTGCGGGGCGGCACCTGGAAACCCGTCACGTCCGCGGTGCGGGGCACGGGGGACGGTCTCCGCGTTCTCGCTGTCCGCCGTCCAGCGGATCAGCCAGGTCCTCCCCGGCATCCACACCCGCCTGGCCCGTCGCGGACTGCTGCCCGCCGAGCACCTGGTCGACGCCGGCTACACCTCCCTGCCCCACCTGGAACAAGCCGCCCGGGAACACCAGGTCACCGTCTCCGGGCCGCTGACCAGCAATCCCACCCGCCTGCACCGCCGAGGCGAGGGCTTCGCCAGGGCCGATTTCCACATCGCCTACGACCGCCAGCAGGTCACCTGCCCCCAGGGACAGGTCGGCGCCGGCTGGCACGGCCCCTACCCGACCCTCCTCACCCACCGCGGCCCCGCTGATCGTGGCCAGGTTCACCAAGAGCCAGTGCCGCCCCTGCCCAACCCGCGCGCAGTGCACCAGCACCGCAGACGGCGCCCGCACGGTGGGCTTTCCCCCGCGAGAACTCCGCGATCTGCAACTCCGTTTCCGGACAGAACAGCAGACGCCCCCATGGAAGGGCCGCTACGCGATCCGCTCCGGAGTGGAGGGCACAGTCAACGAGTTCGCCCACGGACACGGCATGCGACGCTGCCGCTACCGAGGACAGGGGAAAGCCCACATCCAACACGTCCTGACGGCCATCGCCGTCAACATCGAGCGCCTCAGCAAACTGCCGCCTGCTGAGAACGCACCCGCGCCCCGCCGACCGACTGCCTTCCAGGACTACCTCGACCAGCGCGAGTTACCACTACCGAAATCCTGGCGAACCCTGGGCACCTGACCTCGACCACTCCAAGATCCCCGGCAGAATCAAGCTCACGCGTGGAGCAGCACGGGGAGCCGGAGGTGGCCGTTGGAGATGAACGACGGCAGCGGCGCCAGGGGCTTCTCCGGCTCCGCGAGCCGCAGGCCGGGGAACCGGCGGAAGAGGGCCTCAAGGGCGACGACGGCTTCCATCCTGGCCAGCGGGGCCCCCAGGCAGTGGTGCACCCCGTGGCCGAAGGCGAGGTGGGTCCGGCGCGTGCCGCGGGTCACGTCGAACGCGTCCGCGTTCCGGCCATGGACCTCGGGGTCGCGTCCGGCCCCTGCCGGCGAGACGAGTATCGCGTCCCCGGCGGCGACGACCACACCGCCCACCTCGATGTCCTCGACCGCGTACCGCAGAGGGACGTGGAAGCCGGGAGGGTCGCACCGCAGGGTCTCCTCGACGACGTCGTCCCAGGTCGCGGCACCGTCACGGACGAGCGCGAGCTGCTCGGGATGCCGCAGCAGGTTGTGCACGGCATGGTCGAGGAGGTTCACCGTCGTCTCGTAGCCCGCGGAGATGACGAGAAGGACAGTGTCCACCAGCTCCTCCTGGGTGAGGCCCCCCTCCACCTCCTCGTCCCGCGCGGCGATCAAGCAAGTGATCAGGTCGTCGCCCGGCGTGGCGCGCCGGAAGTCGACCAGGGCGTTCAGTGCCGCGTAGAGCTCGCCCACGTTCCGCTCCACCGTCTCGGGCGGCACGTCCGTGAGAAAGGTAAGGCCGATCGCGTCCTGGAGCTGGCGGCGCGCCTCCTCCGGAATGCCGAGCAGATCGCAGATGACCTGAACGGGCAGAACAGCCGCGAAGGCTTCTCTCATATCCACGGCCTCGCCTTCCGGGACGGCGGCGAGTTCCTCCAGCAGCAAGCCGGTGAACTCCTCGACCCGCGGTCTGAGTCCACCGATCCTGCGCGCGGTAAACGCCTTCGCGGTGAGCTTTCTCAGGCGCTTGTGATCCTCGCCGTACGCGGTGATCATGCTGCGCACCGAGACCCACAGGGAAAGAGGCCAGCCGGCGGGGACATCGCCGTCGATCCAGACCGGCCAGTGCTGCTCCGCGTCCTTCGAGACCCGCGGGTCCGCCATCAACTGCTTGATCTCCTGATACCCCGTCACCGACCAGACGACAATGCCGCCGGGCAGCACGACCGGGGCGACGGGGCCGTGCCTGCGTATGCGCGCGATCTCCGCGTGCGGATCCGCGCCGAGGGCGTCGAGCCGGACAAGGTCAGGGGAGATGACTGCGGACTGAACGTTCACCGGTGTTCCTGCTCTCCGTAGGAGGGTGGCAAAGAAAGGACGCCCCTCCAATTCCACGGGAAGGACGCGGGCGATGTACCAGGGCTCAGCAGACTCCATTTCCCAGCCCTCGTCAATAGGGTCTGGAATCCTCCCCGGCATTACTCACGGAACAAAATGGAGAAGGCCATTTCGAGCAGAAGGACGAGCGGCCGGAAACCACCTCTTGCGCGAAAGGAAAACGCTCGCACACGACACCACCGCACAGGAAACAACGCCGTGATCCCGGACCGTTCACGCACCACACCGACCCGCACACCCCACCCCACCGAGCACCCCACCGGAAGAGAACCGAGGGAAGCAACGCCGAGGAGAACCGAGGGGGCGGTCTGGGGCATCACTGCCCTCCCTCTCCCTGAGAGGTGTTCACGGCGCCGGCCCCGGCAGGGGGCCCGTGCGCGCGCACGTCGCGCGGACCCGCCGCCCGCCAACTGCCCGGCCCCGCACCCGGCGACCCCGCCCCCGGGCCATGCCCTCGACACAAGGCAACAGCCACACCCGCCCGCCAGTCGGCAACCCCACCACAGGACCACAAAAAAACGGGAGCATGCCGGGCCCGAGAAAGACCACAGGAACGTACGAGACACCCACCGCCACCTTCACCACGACCCCTCACCGCGCGGACGCGCTCCACCCGGGGAATCCCCCGCCCGGCCGGCCTTCCTGCCGGGAGAACCTCCCCTCCCGGAGAGCCTTCCCGCCCGGGATGCCTCCTCGTTTCGGGAGGAGGCGCCCCGGGCGGTCGGCCCAGCCGCCGTACCGCCCCGCCCTCAGCGCGGTCCGATCTGGAACCCGACCCCGCGCACGGTAAGGATCCAGTCGCCCGATCCCAGCTTGTTCCGCAGGCTGCACACATGGGTGTCCAGGGTGCGCCGGGACCAGGAACCGGCCCAGACCTCCTGCATCAGCAGCTTCCGGGGCACCACGCCCCCACGGTGCGTGGCGAGGAGATGGAGGAGGTCGAACTCCTTCGGGGTCAGGTCGAGCAGCCGACCGCCCAGGGTCGCCCTGCGCCTCTCCGTGTCGATACGGAGTCCGCCACAGGCCGTGACGCGACCGCCCGACCCGCCCGGCCCGCCCTGGAGAGGAGCCCGCGGCCTGAAACGCCGCATGACCGCTTCCATCCGCGCCATCAACTCCTGCAGCCCGTAGGGCTTCACCAGGTAGTCATCGGCGCCGGCGCGCAGACCCAGCACCCGGTCGAGTTCACTGCCACGCGACGTCACCGCGATCACAGGGATGTCGTCCACCCGCCGGATACTCCGGCAGACCTCCAGACCGTCCAGATCGGGGAGGTCCAGATCGAGAAGGATCAGATCGGCCTGCCCGTAGACACGCAGAGCAGCGGTCCCGGTCACGGCGCCCGCCGCCCGGTGCCCGTGACGACGCAGCGCGCGCATGAGAGGGTCCGCCTGGCCGGGATCACTCTCCACCACCAGAACACGCCACCCTCCGTCCCCTTCACCACCCCGCACCCCCGACGGCTCAGAGTCCGGCAACGACCCCACACCCGGCGGCGACCCCAAGCCCGGCGCCGCCTCATGGCCCGGCGACAACTCGGAGTCCCACGACGAACCCGCACCCGGCGACAACTCGGTGCCTGGCGCCGGCTCGTGGCCCGGCGACGACTCCGGATCCGGCAGGCCAGGAGCGTCGCCCGGCCCCCCACGCACAACCCCCCGCCCTCCGCGCATTTCGGGAACACGGCGTGCAAGCAAGCCTGTGTCGCCAGCCATGGCTTCATTTCCCCTCGTATGGACCCCACACAACCCGTCGCCCAACTATAAGACGCCAGAGAATGTTTTTGTCAAAGGCCTCTACTCGAACGAAAAGTTGCACTTCGCCCGGTTATAGCACCACGAGAAACGGGCATCCTTCCCTTTCGGCCCATAATGAATTCCAGCCAGCGTGGCGAGAAAGTCGACACAAAACCTCACATAGGGAACATAGACCCCAGCGGGCTGGCATCAAATGATTCTTCTTAGTACTGATGACTCCATGGTGACGTCACAGCCGATGCATGATCCCGAGCAGCCGCACACCCGCCGCGCCGGGAAGGAACGACAGGAACGCTCCGTCCGCACCCGAGGAGCCCTCCTCCGTGCCGCAGCCGAACAGTTCGAAAAAAACGGCTACGAACGGACACGCCTGAGCGAGGTGACCAACAGCGCAGGCGTGACCAGCGGAGCCCTCCACTTCCACTTCCCCAACAAACGAGAACTGGCCGACACCGTCGAACAAACAGCCCTCCACCACCTCTACAAAGCCGCGGACCAAGCCCGCCGCACCCGGAACAACGCCCTGCAGACACTGATCGACACCACCCACGCCCTCGCCCGCACACTCCGCCAGGACGTCATCACCAGAGCCGGCCTACGCCTCAACAACGACGCAAACGAACACGGCCACCCCAACCTCCACCACACCTGGCAAAACTACGTCCAACAACTCCTCACCCAAGCCGCCACCGAAGGCACACTCACCCCCCACACCTCACCCCAACAACTCGCCAACACCATCACAGCAACAACAATCGGCCTCCAAACCCTCGCCCGAAACAACAAGAACTGGCTCTCCCACCAAACAATCACCAATGTCTGGCACCACCTCCTCCACAACACAACAACGCCCGCCCCTCTCACCGAACTACACCTCAACGGCACCCATCACACACCACCCACCCACCACAACAAAAACCAGCCCTGACCCCAACATCGACAGCTATCGCCCACACCGGCCCCAACCCCAGCACAACCCACAACACAAACGACAAGCACCAACCCCGCAGAAGAAGACCTCGGAAAGCAGTGCATAACCCGAAAAGCAGATCTGCTGCCACCTGACATATGGCACTTGAAGCAGAATCTACCGGTTCACAGTTATTGACCTGGTGACGCCACCGAAAAAATAAACGCAAGCAGCACCCGAGCGACTTACCGAACGAGCAACGGACATTGACCGAGCCGCCGACCACCGCAAAAGAGAGCAGGCACCGGCCAGCCAGTAGCCATGAAGACACCCACCACAAGCAGGAGACCACCAACGCGATCCCGCACCAGGAACAACCCCCTGCGAGCAAGCCCGCCTTCCGCACGACCAGCCACAAAAGAACGCGACCTACCACCGCCTCACAGGACCCACGCGAGCGACACCGACACGCCCGGACCACAACCCACCACGACGACCACTCCATCAAACTTCCGCAAACAAGAGCCCCGCACCCGAGTCCACAGCCACGCTGTAAATCCCACACGAACAGGAGACAACCGCGAACAAACCAACACCGAGACCAACACGGAAGAAAGACCGATACACGCCCGACATCAAATCAACCAACACGCCACACAGCGAATACCACACCATTTTTCTCCGATGTAGCTTCGTTCACTCTGAGGGGCAGCGCTTTATTCGCCAATATGGGCGGCAGTTGGTGATCGACTGGCTTGCTGATGTTCACGAGAATTGGTACTGCCCAGGTTCTGTGACGCGGCCACGCTGAGACCGCATGTGAGACCTGCCGTGTCCCGGCGCGGCAGGGGGCGCTGAGTCATACGTGAATTGCTCTGGGGGCGGGTATCCGTCGGACCTGGCGGATGAACAGTGGGCACTGGTCGAGCCGCTATGGTCGGCGGCGAGGGCCCGCCGAAGGGTGGGCGGCGGGAGAAGCACTCACACCGGCGGATCGTGGACGCGATCCTTTACGTGGTGCGGACCGGGTGCGCCTGGCTTGAGGTGCCGAAGAACTTTCCGCCCTGGCCCACTGTGTACTGGTACTTCAACTGGTGGCACGACGACGGAACCATTGAGCTTCTTCGAGTTGGCCACCGATCGAGTGATTGCGACTGAGTGCTTCAGTGTCGAGCGGGCGGCTGCAGCGTCCGGTGCCAGCAGCTTGGTGAGCCGGGACAAGGGTCCACTCGAGCTTGTCGGCCTGAACGCCAACCTGGCGGCAAGGCCGGTGAGCGACGATCAAGCTGTTGTCAGCCGCTGGTTCTAAGGTCGGCCCTATGACATCAGACCTGGTCCAGGACTCATGGACTCGCATAGACGCGTGGCTGCGCGAGCACGCGCCCCGCACTTTCGCCACGCTTCGGCCGCCCGCAGGAGACGAGGAGATCGCGGCAGCGCAAGAGGAACTGGGGGTCACCTTTCCTCCGGACCTGGTCGCTTCACTCCTCCGGCACAACGGGGCGCTGGAGGGGCCTGAGGCTTTCCGGTTCAGTACGGGTGACCGGCTGCTCGGAGTGAGCGGAACCCTCGGGGATACCGAGTTCATGCGCGGCATCGACCAAGGCCCCGACGGGGAGGCCGAGGACTACTGGCTTCGCAGCTACGTAAAGTTCGGTTCCTATGACGTGACGTCGGACGGTCTCCTGATGGATTGCCGTACTGGGCGGGACTCCTTCGGTGCGATCGGACGGTTCTTCGACGAGACCGGCACCAGATTTGGGCAGGCCGACTCGCTGGGTGGGTATCTGGCCGAACTGGCCGACATGCTTGAGCGCGGTCAGGAGGCTGGTGTCGTCACCTTCAACGGCCGACTGTTCTGGGAGGCGCCTCTGCCTGCCAGGCCGCAGTGCAGTGCCGACGAGCCCCTTCCCGCACCGGATGAGCAGCTGCCAGAGCTGGACCTGTCCCACAGTCCCACCGACCTCCTCCACGTGAGCCACCTGGACGGACATGAGGAACTCGGTGCACTGATCGCAATCCTGCCGTATGAGCACGTGGTTGAGGCCGCGCGGAAGCAGCTGCGCAGACTGGCGGTCGAAACGGGGTTGAACAACTACCCGGAGGTCAAGGCAGCCCTGAACGCGTGGGAGCGTGGTGTGGCCCTACCGCGGCCGGACCAAACCGGCCCGCTCGCCTTGCGACTCCGCGCGGTGCTCGCACAGGCCGACACCGGCCGAGACGTCACTCGCAGGTGGGCCGCGGAGAAAATAGCCCTCGGGATCTGGGGATCCCCCTATAGATCCGTGTGCGAGAGCGCGGAGACCCGGAGTCACTTCACTCTCGACTGGCGTGCGGATCTGCATGCGGACCTGGGCCATCCGCCAATTCCCCCGATACCTGACGACCGATTTTGGGGGGCGCTGCGCAACCCCGCCATCGACTCCAGTTGGTACGCGGCCCAGTACACCCAAGATCAGGACTGACCTCAGGGTTTCGGTTCACCGTGAGCGCGCCAAGCGGCGGTTATCGCCAGACGAAGCGTTCACTGAGCTTCTTCAGCGCTGCCGCTCCAGCGTGAGGATGGCCTTGAGGATTGACGTCAGGATGGGAACGCCCTGGCGCTCGCAGATCTGGATGATCCGGTGGATGCGGGCGGCGGTCAGGTCGTGTGTGCGGCCCGGCAGGAATGGCGAGAGCCACAGCAGTCGGCCGCAGGGGCCGGTGACGACCTGCACGTTCACACCGTGGCGCCGGTGTTTGTGGGAGTAGTCGGCCCGGCCGTCGCCGACCCGGTCGCACTCGGCGAGGGTGCCGTCGAGCAGGATGAAGTCGGGATCGTGCTCGCGCAGCGTCTTGA
>NZ_JBHWZJ010000323.1:0-7903 GCF_042728415.1 Streptomyces sp. NPDC060198
GTTCCGGAGGGCTCCGCACCGGATGCCGGAGAACATCCCGGAATCCCACCCGCCCCTGAGCCCCTCCCGGGCGGTGAAGGTGGCGATCCCCGCCATCTACATCGAGGCCCCGCTCGTCGGCCTGCGCCTCGACGCCAAGGGCCGGCTCGGTGCCCCGCCGGTCAACCGGCCCAAGGTGGCGGGCTGGTACCAGGACGGGCCGTCCCCGGGAGAGGCCGGCACGGCGCTGATCGTCGGCCACCGTGACACCGAGACGGGCCCGGCCATCTTCCTGAACCTGAACGCGCTGCGCAGAGGTGATGCCGTCAGGGTCGTGCGGGCGGACCGGCGGACCGCCGTCTTCACCGTCGACACGGTCAAGACCTACCGCAAAAGCGAGTTTCCCGATGAAAAGGTGTACGGAACGACCAACCGGCCGGAACTGCGGCTGCTGACCTGCGGCGGACGTTTCGACAAGAAGACCGGCTACTCCGCCAACGTCGTCGTCTTCGCCCACCTCACCTCGCTCACGAAGACCGCCTGAAGAGATCCACGGGTTCCCACGACGGGCCGCACGCCTCGCGCGCGGCCCGTCGGGCGCGTTCCGGGCGGAGCCAGGAGGGCTGCAGGACCCGGGCGATGGGCAGACCGGGTGGGTGCGGATAGGGTCGAGCGGCACGAGTGCTTGTTCGACAGTGAAGGATGCAGGGTGACGGACGGGGCAGCAGCAGAGATGGCGACCGCGCGGGTCCTTGTCGCGGCGGACAAGTTCAAGGGGTCCCTCACCGCGGCGCAGGTCGCGGAACGGGTGACCACCGGACTGCGACGCGTCGTCCCCGGACTGCGTGTGGAGACGCTGCCCGTGGCGGACGGCGGTGACGGCACGGTCGCCGCCGCCCTCGCCGCCGGATTCGAGCGCAGGGAAGCCCGGGTGACGGGACCGCTCGGCGAGCCTGTGGACGCCGCGTACGCGCTGCGCGCCACCACGGCCGTGGTGGAGATGGCGGAAGCCTCCGGGCTCCAGCACCTGCCGCGGGGCGTCTTCGCCCCCCTCACCGCGACCACGTACGGCTCCGGCGAGCTGCTGCGGGCCGCACTCGACGACGGCGCCCGGACCATCGTCTTCGGTGTGGGCGGCAGTGCGACCACGGACGGCGGCGCGGGCATGCTCACCGCGCTGGGGGCCCGGTTCCTGGACGAGGACGGTCGACCGGTCGGCCCCGGCGGCGGCGGACTCGCCCGCATCGCCGGGGCGGACCTCTCCGGACTCGATCCGCGCCTCGCCTCCGTGGACCTCGTCCTCGCCAGCGACGTCGACAACCCGCTGACCGGCCCGAAGGGCGCGCCCGCGGTGTACGGACGTCAGAAGGGGGCCACCGACGAGGACATCGCGGTCCTGGACGCCGCGCTCTCCCGCTACGCGGCCGTACTCGGCCCGGAGCGGGCGGCGCTGCCCGGCGCCGGGGCGGCGGGCGGCATCGGCTACGGCGCGCTGGTGGGGCTGGGAGCCAGGTTCCGTCCGGGGATCGAGGTGATGCTGGACGTACTGGGGTTCGCCCCCGCGCTCGCCCGTGCCACCCTGGTCATCACCGGCGAGGGATCGCTGGACGAGCAGACCCTGCACGGAAAGGCCCCGGCCGGTGTCGCGGCCGCGGCCCGTGCGGCCGGTATCCAGGTCGTCGCGGTGTGCGGCCGACTTGCCCTCGGACCCGAGGAGTTGGAGAAGGCGGGCATCGCGCGCGCCTATGCCCTCGCGGAGCTGGAACCCGACCCCGCCGTCTCCATGGCCCAGGCCGGGCCCCTGCTCGAACGGGCGGCGGAGGCCATCGCCCGCGACTGGCTCGGCTGACCGGCGCCGCACCTCACGGTCTGGCGCCCACCGACCCGTTCACCGCCGCGGGGGCGCCAGCCGGAGCGCGTCCAACGCCAGGGTGAGTTCGACCAGTTCGCGCGGCCAGGACAGCGACCGCGCGGTCAGCCGTTCCAGCCGGCGCAGCCGGTTGAGCACCGTGTTGCGGTGGCAGTACAGCCGGACCGCCGCCCGCCCGGCGGACCCTCCGCACTCCAGCCAGGCGTCCAACGTTCCTACCAGTAGGTCGCGTTCGGCCTCGGGGAGGGCCAGCAGCGGACCCAGTACGCTCATGACCAGGCGGTCCGCCAGCTCCGGCTGACTCACGACCAGTGCTGCGGGCAGGCACTGCTCCAGTGCCACGACCGTGTCCCCGTCCGCCGGACAGGTCAGCAGCGCCACCTCGGCCAGCCGTCGGCCCGTGGGCAGTTCGGCCAGGCTCCCGACGGCGGGGCCGACGCCGCCCCGCCCGACGCGCATGTCGTTCAACCTCCGCGCCAAGCCCGCGGGTTCGCCGTCTCCCAGGGCCGCGACGGCGAAGTCGCGCTCGGGCCCGGGGTGCCAAAGGAGGCGGTCCGGGCCCGTACCCCAGTCGCCGCCGGCTCCGGCCGGCAACGCCACGACGGCGTACCGCCCCTCCTCCGGCAGGTCCAGGACGGCAGCCGCCCGCCCGGCCAGCTCCTGCGTCACGGGCCCTGCCAGCAGGGCGCCGAGCAACGCCCGGGCCCCCTCGTCCCCGCACCTCTGCATCGGCTCCCCCTTCCCCGCGAGCCGGCAGGCCGCGCGCCGTGGCGAGGATGACACCGGCCCCGCCCCTCCCGGGCCGGAGAGCCCCGCCTCTGTGCACGCGCACAACGCGGCGCCTTCCTCACTGGTCGTCCGCATCGAGTCCGCCGCACGCCGTGGACGCGCGGCGGGCACCGGTGCTGATCTGTGGACCCCGGGGAACGGGGTGCGCCGCACCGCGGCCACCCGGCCGGGGCGCCTCGGCGCCGGCCCCGTACGGGCCGGCCGGCCGGCAAGGCGGCACGCCCCGATCGCGACGGATCCGGCCGGACACGGCATCGGCCGGGCCGTACGGCGGCCCGGGGTCACCACGACGAACAGGCGGAAGGAGGAGGACGCATGGCAACACTGGAGATCCGCTCGCTGTCCGTCGGCTACGGCCCGGTACGGGCCCTGCGGGACGTCTCGGTCGACGTGCCGGCCGGCACCATCACCGCCGTGCTCGGCGGCAACGGCGCGGGCAAGACCACGCTGCTGCGGGCCGTCTCGCGGACCCTCGGCTTCCACCGCGGAAGCGGCACCGGCACGATCCACTTCGACGGTCGCCCCCTGGACGGGCTGCGCCCCGCACAGGTGGTCGCCGCGGGGGTGGTCCAAGTACCCGAAGGGCGACAGGTGTTCGCCCGGATGACGGTGGCCGACAATCTGCGGGCCGGAGCTCTCGGAGCCCGCGGCGGACGCAAGGAGGTGGCAGCGGCACTGGCCCGCGTCCACGAGCTGTTCCCGGTGCTCGCCCAGCGCGCCCACCAGCGGGCCGGACTGCTCTCGGGCGGCGAACAGCAGATGCTGGCGATGGGGCGGGCCCTGATGGCCGGCCCGCGCCTGCTGCTGCTGGACGAGCCCTCCCTCGGCCTCGCCCCGCTGATGGCGGCGAAGATCGCCGAGACCGTCCAGGAGATCAACGCGGGCGGCACCTCCGTCATGCTGGTCGAGCAGAACGCGGCCATCGCTCTGCGCCTCGCCTCCACCGCGTACGTCCTCGACGTCGGCGAGGTCGCCCTCGGCGGACCGGCCGGTGAACTCGCCGCCTCCGACGAGGTGCGCCGTCGCTACCTCGGCGTCGTGGACGAGACGGCGGCCGAGGACGCCGGTGCGGCGGCCACCGCCTCCCGCACCTTGCGCAGGTGGTCGGCGTGACCACCACACCCCTCCCCGCCGTCACTCCACCGGGTACCACCTCGCCCGCCCCGCTCACCGTCCGTGACGTGACGGTCAGGTTCGCCGGGCTGACCGCCCTCGACGCGGTCTCCTTCACCGTCGAACCCGGCAGCGTGCACGCAGTCATCGGCCCCAACGGGGCAGGGAAGTCAACGACGTTCAACGTCCTCTCCGGCGTCTACCGGGCCACCTCCGGCACCGTGCACCTCGGCACCACCGAACTCACCGGCCTCCCCGCGCACCGGATCGCCGCCCTCGGCGTCGCACGCACCTTCCAGAACCTCGCTCTCCCCCCGCACGCCACCGTCGCCGAGAGCCTGCTGCTGGGGCGGCACCGGCTGATGCGCTCCGGATTCCTCGCGGCCGGACTCCGGCTGCCGTCCGCCGCCCGGGAGGAGCGCCGCCACCTCGACCGGGTCCGAGAGATCGCCGAATTCATCGGTATCGAAGCTGAGTTGGACCGACCGGCGGGCGATCTGCCGTACGGAGCGCAGAAGCTGGTCGAACTCGGCCGGGCGCTCTGCATGGAGCCCGAAGTGCTGCTCCTGGACGAACCCGTCGCGGGTATGACCGCCGACGAACGCCGACGAACGGCCGCCGTGGTGGCCGGAGTCCGCGACAGCCTGGGCATCTCCATCGTGCTCGTCGAACACGACATGGGCGTGGTGATGCGGCTCGCGGACGCGGTGACCGTACTCGACTTCGGACGCAGGATCGCCGACGGCACCCCCGCCGAGGTCCAGAACGACCCGGCCGTCGTCCGTGCCTACCTGGGAGAAGAACAGGAATGACCACCTTCATCGAACTCCTCCTGGGCGGCCTCTCCATCGGATCGGTCTACGCCCTCATCGCCCTCGGATTCGTCGTCATCTTCAAGGCCACCGAGGTCGTCAACTTCGCCCACGCCTCCCTGCTGCTCGCCGGCGGATACGTGACGGCGGTACTCCACGACGACATCGGCTTCTGGCCCGCGCTCGCCGCGGGCATCGCGGGCGCGGCCGTCGTCGGAGCCGCCGTCGAGTTCCTCGTCATGCGCCGCTACCGGGGCAGTGACCACAGCGTGCTGGCCATCGTCACCATCGGCGTGGACATCCTCCTCACCACCGAACTCACCCGGCGCATGGGCACGGACGTACTGCCGCTCGGCGACCCCTGGGGGAGCGGAGTCGTCACCGTCGGCGGGGTCACCCTCGCGCAGACCCGGATCGCCGCCTTCGTCGCCGCCGCGCTGCTCATCACCGTGTTCCTGCTCGCGTTCCGCTTCACCTCCTGGGGCGTCTCGATGCGAGCAGCAGCGGAGAACCCGCAGACCGCCGCCCTCATGGGCATCAGGCTCGGCAGGGTCTCGCTCTCCGCCTGGGCGGTGGCCGGGGCGCTCGCCGCCGTCGCCGCCCTCTTCCTCACCGTGTTCCCCACCCCCGGACTCGAACGGGCCACCTCGCTCGCCGCTCTCAAGGCGTTCCCCGCGGCGATCCTCGGCGGCCTCGACTCGACCACCGGAGCCCTCGCCGGCGGACTCCTCGTCGGCGTCACCGAGTCCTTCGCCACGGGCTACCAGAGCGATCTCTCCTTCCTCGGAAGGGGAATCGGCGATCTCGCGCCCTACCTGGTGATGCTGATCGTCCTGCTGATCAGGCCCGCCGGACTCTTCGGCACGAAGGAGCTGGCCCGTGTCTGAGACCACGCCGGACGCCGCGCGCGACCAAGCACCCGTCCCGCTCGCCCCACCCGCCGCGCCGGGCGCGAAGACCCCTCCGGCCGGCGCCCGCCTCGAAGGCCTCCGCGGCCCGCGCCCGTACCTCTGGCTGGCCGGATCGCTGCTGCTCCTGGCGTTCCCCTTCTACCTGGACCGCTTCTGGCTCCAGGCCGGACTGTTCGCCATGGCCGCCGCGATCGGGGCGATCGGGATCAACCTCCTGACCGGGTCGACCGGCCAACTCTCCATGGGGCACGCCTTCTTCCTCGCCGTCGGCGCGTACGGATACTCCGTCCTGGCGGGGGAGCCGAGCGACGAGAACGGCCACAGCCTGACCGGACTCGGCCTGCCGACCTGGCTCGCGGCGATCCTGGCCGTGGCCCTGGCCGGGCTGGCGGGCGGGATCTTCAGCCCGATCGCGGGCCGGCTGCGCGGCGCCTACCTCGGCATCGCCACCCTGGCCCTCATCTTCATCGGCCAGCACGTGCTGTTCAACGCGGGCTCGCTGACCGGCGGTTTCAACGGCCGTGCCGTGCCCCCGCTGTCGGTGTTCGGGTTCACCTTCGACGACTCCGAACTCGTCGTCGCCGCCGTGCCGTTCGAGTCCTCCGAGAAACTCTGGTACCTGGCCCTCGCCGCCCTCCTGTTCAGCGGCCTGTTCGCCCGCGGTGTGCTGCGCGGCAGGCCGGGCCGTGCGCTCAACGCCATCCGGGACCACCGGATCGCCGCAGGGGTGATGGGTGTCCCGGTGGCCCGGTACCGCGCCGGGGTCTTCGTCCTCTCGTCGATGTACGCGGGCCTCGCGGGGGTTCTGCTCGCCCTGGTCTTCCAGCGGACCGTCCCCGAGTACTTCGGCATGGTCCTCTCGCTCGAGTACCTCGCCATGATCGTCATCGGCGGTCTCGGCACGGTCGCCGGCGCGGTGGTCGGCGCCGCCTTCGTCTCCCTGCTCCCGCAGGTGCTCACCCACTACAGCGAGTCCCTCCCGCTGGTCTCCGCCCCCGGTACGGGCGGAATCGCACCCGGCGAGGCGTCCCGCTATCTCTACGGCGCCGCGGTCGTCGCGGTGGTCCTGTTCATGCCCGGTGGCCTTACGCGTCCGAAGAAATCAGGGGAGAAGAAATGAGAAAGCGTGTTCTCGGAGCCGTCGTCGCGGCTCTCGCCCTCACCCTCGTGGGGTGCAGCGGAAAAACCACCGAGGGGAAGGACACCGAGGCGGACAAGGGCGGCATCAAAACCGGCCAGGGCGTCACCGACTCGGCCATCACCCTCGGCTCGCTGACCGACATGACCGGGGTGTACGCCTCGCTCGGCAAGAGCGTCACCCAGGCCCAGCAGCTCTGGGTGAAGCAGACCAACGCCGCCGGCGGCATCTGCGACCGCAAGATCGAGCTGACCGTGCGCGACCACGGCTACGACCCGCAGAAGGCGATCGCGGCGTACACCGAGCTCGAACCCGAGGTCCTGGGCTTCACCCAGTTCATCGGCTCCCCGTTCGTCGCCGCCGTCGAGCAGCGCGTCGACGGCCAGGACCACGGGCTGGTGCTGCCGCAGGCATGGTCGGCCAACCTGCTCGGCTCCCCGTACGTCCGCGTCATCGGCGCCACGTACGACGTCGAGACGATCAACCTGATCGACTACCTGCTCACCGAGAAGCGCATCGCCAAGGGCGACAAGATCGGCCAGGTGTACTTCGAGGGCGACTACGGCGAGAACGCGCTCGCCGGTGCGAAGTACGCGGCCGAACAGTCCGGCCTCACCGTCGTCGAGCAGAAGATCAAGCCCACCGACAACGACATGACGGCGCAGGTCTCCGCGCTCAAGCAGGCCGGCGTCAAGGCGATCATCGTCAGCGCGGGCCCCCGCCAGGCCGCCTCGCTCGTCGGAGTCGCCGCCGCGACCGGCTTCAAGGTCCCCGTCGTCGGCAACAACTCCGCCTTCGCACCGCAGCTGCTCGCGACCCCCGCCGGCCCCGCGCTGCTGGGCGACTACTACGTCGCCGCCTCCACCCTTCCCATCGGCGATCCGGGTGCGGGACCGTCGAAACTGGCGAAGGAGTACGCCGCCGAGTACCCGAAGGACGGCCTCGACAACGGCGTCGTCGCCGGGTGGACCGCCGCCTCCGTCTACGGCGAGGCGCTGAAGAAGGCCTGCGAGGCCAAAAACCTCACCCGCGAGGGCGTCGACGAGGCACTGCTCACCATCAAGGGGTACGGCGCCGACTTCGGTATGTCCCACGACTTCAGCGACCCGAAGGCGCCCTCCACCCGGCAGAGCGTCATCATGAAGCCCGACACGAAGGCCCCGGGCGGCCTGAAGGTGATCCGCCCGGCTGCGGTATCGCCGGCGGCGGAGTCGTACACCCTGAAGTAACCCACCCGCACGACGAAGTCCGCGGCCCCCGGCCCGGCGCACGGCACAGGGCCGTGTGCGGG
>NZ_JBHWZJ010000324.1:0-7900 GCF_042728415.1 Streptomyces sp. NPDC060198
GCTTCGTTCACGTACGAGAACGGATGACCCCCGCATGCCAGTTCCCCCCCCCCCCCGCCCCCCCCCCCGCCCCGCGGGCCGCCCCCCCCCCCGGGCCCCCCCCGCCGACGGCCGGGGCCCGACGGACTCCCCCGAGCACCGTCAGGTCCGCGAGCGCCTCGGACGCCGTCACCGGGTCCAAGGCGCCGAACATGTGGTGGTACGTCCCGTGGGGCCAGTGGTCCCCCGGGCGGTCGTCGAGCCAGACCGCTTCCAGCCGCTGCTCGGGGAAGGCCTCCGGGGAGCCGGCCACGATGCCCTCGTAGAAGCCGACGACGAGGAACAAGTCCTCGCCGAGGCGTTTGGAGATCCAGCCCTCGACCCCGGCGTCCTGCGGCGCGCCACGTTCCCAGCCGCGCCGCTCCAGGCCCAGCACCGCGACCGTGGGCACGGTCACGCCCTCGAAGCGCGTCAGCCGGTTGCTCGTGCGCTCCTCGTCCGTCAGAACGAAGACCTCGCGCTCCAGTTGGGCGAACGGCTGGGACAGCTCCTGGCGGGCGAAGACCTCGGACCAGGTCTTCAGCCCGTCGCCGAGGCGGAGCGGGTGGGCCAGCCGGACCGAACCGCGAGGGGGCAGCGCGAACGCTTGGTCGCGCACGTCGGCCAACGTCCTCTCCCCGGTGACCCGGAAGGCGGTCGTCGCACCCCGGGACTCGCTCAGCCACACCAGCCGCCGCACCAGGTGCCCCACCAACGGATGGGCGACGAACAGGTCCTGGAACTCCCGCGCCGTCCAGGTCCGGCCCGAGACCATCGCCGCCTCCAGGCGTCGCACCTGTCCGGAGGCGACGGCCCGCACGTCCTTCTTCAGCGCCAGGAACCTCTTGCGTCCCTCCGTGGCCAGATCCCCGTCGTCCCGGGCCACGGGGGCCGGCAGATCCTTGCGCCGTTTCCCCGCCCCGTCCAGGACGTACGGGCCGAGGCGTTCGTCGAAGCCGACGGTGAACCGGCGCGGGCCGTAGTCCACGACCGTCGAACCGTCCGCGTCCAGCCCGAAGTCCGGCACCAGCCGGTCCGACAGCTGTTCGGCGGTGAGTCCCAGCACCGCGGCCACCTCGGCGATCTTCTCCTGGGCGCGCGTCTTCAACGCCTTGAACTTCACCCGCTGTCCGATGTCGTGCAGTTGCAGCAGTGCCACCTCGCTGCCGATCGCCGCCAGCACGTCCAGTCCTTCGACCGCCCGGTGGTGCGCGCCCTCGCCCGGCCAGGCGCGGACGACGGGTGTGAGCCGCCGGACGGTCTCGTCGTTCCCGACCTCGCCCAGGACGTACAACGCCCACGACTCCCTGGCCGGAAGCCGCGCGTCGAGCCACTGCTCGAAGACGGCCCAGGCGAACCCGGCGAGCGAGTCCGGCGCGGTGGCCGCGCGGAGCGCGGCGACACCCGGGTAGACCTCGCCCGGCCGTGAGAGCGCGAACATCGTCAGGGCGTTGCGCACCACCCCGGCGGGCAGCGCCTCACCGGTACGCGTCAGCAGTTGCGGCAGGAGCCCCGGCTCCGCCCAGTTCGGCAGAACCGGCAGCTTTTCCGGCAGCGCCCGCTCCAACGGGTCGCTGACCAGCAGCGCCTCCACCGAGCGCACCGCGTCGGCGCCGTACCGGTCCGCGGCCTCGTGGACCGTCCGCTCGCCGTGCACCGCCGCGATCTGGAGGAGCGCCCGTTCGGCCGCACGCCGAGGGGCACCCGGCTTGCCGACCGCGTCCGGTACCAGGAACACCGCTGCTGCGGCGCCGTGGCGCGCGAACCACGTCCGGGTCGTCGCGGCGGTGGACTTCAACCGGGCCGCCCAGTCGGCCATGTGCCGGGCGACGGCCGCGTCCACGAACGGCAGGAACAGCGCAGCCATGGTGCTCGGCTGGCGGGGGACGGTGCGCAGCAGGAGCGGCAGCGCGTCGATCCCGAAGCGCGCGACGATCGGCCGGAGGGTGTCCGCCCCGTCCCAGAGGTCCGTCGGCCCCCACGTGGCCAGGGCCGGTGCGACGCGCTCCACGGGTGCGTGCAGGAAGATCCAAGCAGGCCGCAGCCCGGTGCTGTTCAGCCCTTCGAGCTGGGAGGAGAACACCTTCTCGTAATCGCCGTCGTGCTGGGGGCGGGTGTACCAGGTGGAACAGCGCGCCCACTCCTCCTGCTCGCCCGGGAGCCAGCGCAGCTCCGGCGCGGGGAGCGCGTCCTCGCCGGTGCTGACCGGAGTGGCGGCGCCCGCGCGCGGGCGGCACCACGGGGGCTGCGTGAGCTCGGGGGGCAGGGAAGCGAGGGACGCCTCGGGGAAGCGGGACACAGGGTTCAGCAGCGGGCCCACCACCTCCGCCAGATCTTTCGGGAGCGTCGGCAGCAGGGCGGACACCAGCGGGCGGTGGGTGTTGATGTGGGCGTGCAGCAGCTGCCGCGAGGCACGCGACCTCGTGGGGGTGTTGTACCGGACGTCGGCGGAGAGCAGCCGCAGGGCCCGTACCGGATAGCGGCGCATCGCGTCGAGCAGTGCCGCGCGGACCTGCTTCAGCTCCTTGTGGTGGAGGAGGACGTTGAAGGCCTCGTCGGTGGGGAGTTCGGTGAGCGCCGCGGAGACAGCCTTGACGCCCTCGGAGTAGTGCTGGCCGTGGTCGAGGTACTTCCGGAGCATCGGTGCGACGGCCGTCCCGAGGCCGTCGGCGAGTGTCGCGATCACGGCGAGGGTGTGGTCCGGACGGTACGACAGCCGGGCCAGCTGGTCGGCCGACGTCAGGGAGCAGAGCACCATGCGCTGCAGGACGTAGTGGTCCTCGGCGAGCACGGCCGGCTCCGACAGGAGGGCGTCGACCCACTCCGTCTCGCTCGGGGCCAGGAAGGCGGCGGTGATCCGGTGGTGGCAGTCCCCGCGGGCGGCCTCCAGCGCCGCCACGGTGGCGCGGTAGGTGGGCTCGTCCGCCGCGGCGATGTGGGCGCGGGCCCGGGCGGCCACGTTCAGCGAGCCGTGGTGCCAATGCAGGGAGGAGGAGAGGGAGACCCGCTTCAGCGCACCCTTCACCCGCCGTCCCAGGGCGTGGTAACTGTGCGCCTTGATGGTCTGGAGCTCCTGGGCCGCGCGTGCGGCGAAGGGCAGCCCGCACTCCGCCACCCAGGTGTCCACCCAGCTCGAAGGAGCCGTCTCCCCCAAGGAGACGACGGCCGCCAGCGCGGCGGCCCCGGCGGGTGAGGGGCTGCCGGCGAGATGGGCCCGGGTCGCCTCGACGAGGTCGGGGTCCGAGCCGGGCTCGGTGAGTATCAGCTCGATCCAGGCCGCCTCACCGGCGATCCGCTCCCCGACCTGCGCCAAGGTCTCCTCGGTGGGCCTGCTCAGGGGCCGGGCGCAGCCGCCCCGCCGGGGGTAGAGCACCCGGCGCCAGCTCAGCGGGAGTTCGAAGGTGTCCTCGTCCGGCAGTGCCGGCGCTCCCCGCACAGCGGACCGGACGGCGGCCACGGGCACCGCGTGGGGGTGCGCGGTGGCGGTGGACAGGGGCGCGGTCGGTGCGGAGGCGGACGCCGCCACCTCCTCGTACCCCTTGCGCACCTTCTCCGCTATGGTCCTGCGGACCTTCGCGTGCGCGGCCTCCTCGGAGGCGTACTCCTGCGTCCGGGTGCGTCCTTCGGACCCGCAGCGGCCGTACCGCACGGTGACCGCGACGCCGACCGCCCCGGTCTCCCAGAACTTCGGCGCAGTGCCTTCCACCAGCTCCCAGCGCCGCATCCGCGCCGCCCCCTCAACCTCAGTACGGCCCGCCGAGCGGCGGGTCTCCCGATCGCTGCATTCATTCTGGAACCGACCACCGACAGTGCCGTGCGACGGAGGGCCGGACCTCGGAGTACGGGTCCCGGCCGACCGGGTCGAGGGGGTCCCTCAGGGAGTGGAGACCGCCCGTCGGCCGCCGAGGGCTCCCCAGCTCGGCGTCACCCCGGCCACCTGGCACACCATCAGGAACAGCGGGATCGGAGGCGTGTAGGGGGTGCGGCTGTCCGGCCCGTGGATGAGCCGGGGCCGGGGAACCGGTACGAGGCCCCCGGTGGCGTAGGAGACCGGCTCGGGCCAGTCCAGGTCCTGGTCGGACCCTGAAGGAACGATCCACCACCACACGTCGGCGGCCTCGAACACGCACCCGGTACGGGGCAGATGGGACAGGAGGTGGAATCCGTGCCGGGCGGGGACGCCCACCGCGTCGTACCCCAGGCTGGTGCTCAGCTCCGGGGGCAGCGGCAGCCGCGCCCGCGCGGGACCCGCGTCGCCCTCGTCCTTCGCGGTCCGGGGAGCGTGGTGGTCCCCGCGCAGCCGGGACAGCGCGGCCCTCAACACGGTTGCTCCGCGCCGAGCCGCTCAAGGGCTCCGATACCTTCACCATCCGGTCCGCGCACTCCGGTGGCCGGGGCCGGCCAAGCGGAGCGACGACCGGACGCCGCGGCCCCGTAACGGGACCCCGCGGGCCGGGGGATGGGCGCACTGCCAGGTGCCACGACCGAATCCTCACAGTGGTTGTCACGTCACGCCCGACCTCGACGCAAAGGAGAGGACGTGACCGAACGAATTGGTTCAGTCACCAACTCTCCCCCTGTCGCGGACACTTGGCAAGGGGCACTCTGAAAATTGCAGAGTGGCCGTGTATTTGTCGCCACCCGCATGGCACACTGCTGACAGAAGAGACCATCGGAGGTCCGAAGTGAGCGAGCCCCGGTCAGCCCCGACCGTGGGGCAGGTCGTCCTCGGCAGGCGCCTGCAGGACCTGCGGGAGCGTGCCGGACTGACCCGCGACCAAGCGGCCAAGGTGCTCCGCGTCGCGTCCGCCACGGTCCGGCGGATGGAGACGGCCGAGGTCGCCCTCAAAATTCCCTACGTGCAGGCCCTGTTGCGTGCGTACGGGATCGGCGAGGAAGAGAACGACGCGTTCGTCGAGCTCGCCGAAGAGGCCAACAAGCCCGGTTGGTGGCAGCGTTACCACGACGTGCTGCCCGACTGGTTCAGCATGTACGTCAGCCTGGAGGGCGCGGCGAGCCTGCTGCGCATGTACGAACCGCACTTCGTGCCCGGACTCCTCCAGACCGAGGACTACGCCCGCTCCGTGATGCTGAGCGGCGCGATCGGCCAGTCCCGCCCCGAGGACATCGAGCGGCACGTCGCCCTGCGGATGGAGCGGCAGAGCCTGCTCGCGAAGGCGGACGCCCCGAGGCTGTGGGTGGTCATGGACGAGACCGTGCTGCGGCGGCCGGTCGGCACTCCCGAGGCCATGCGCGCACAGATCGACAAGCTTCTCGAAGCCTCCGAACAGACGCACATCACCCTCCAGATCGCGGAGTTCGCGACGGGCCACCACCCCGCGACCTACGGTCCGTTCGTGCTCTTCCGCTTCGGCGTGCCCGAACTCCCGGACATGGTCTTCAGCGAGTACCTGACCGGCGCCGTCTACTTCGACACGCGCCCGGAGGTGGCTTCCTACCTCGAGGCCATGGACCGCATGGCGGCCCAGGCCGCGACTGCACGACGCACGAAGGACATCCTCCGGGATTTCCGCAAGGAGCTGTGATGAGCGACATCTACAACGGCATGCCGGCCGCGGCCCTCGGCCTCGAGGGCTGGGCCAAGCCCTGGAGCGGGGGGAACGGAGGCAACTGCGTCGAGACCCTGAAACTGGCGGACGGCAGGGTCGCCGTCCGCCAGTCCGCGGACCCCGACGGGCCGGCGCTCATCTACTCCACCGGCGAGATGGCCGCCTTCATCCAGGGTGCCAAGACCGGCCAGGCCGACTTCCTGCTGACCTGACCTGACCTGATCGGTCCGACTCGACCCGTGTCCGACCGGCCCTCGTCCGACCTGGGCTCGCCCGACCCGGCCCAGCAGGTCGCCCCCGCGCTCACGCCGGCCGGAGTGGGGATGCCCCTCACTCCGGCCGGGCGATGGCCTCCAGCAGCGCGGCACTCTCCCCGGGGCTCAGCGCAACCGTCCCCAGGTGCTCGAAGAGCGACCTGTACTCCAGGGTCTCCGCCTCCGAGTCCAGGAACAGATCCCCCGCCCTCGCGTCCACCCAGACCAACTCCGCGTCCCGCGCGTCCGGGAAGTCCAGGTGGACGAAGCTCCCGGCGCCCATTCCGGCGTGGGCCCCCGCACCGAACGGGATCACCTGCACGGTCGTCCGCGGCTCCCGCGCGATCCGCAGCAGATGCCCGGCCTGTTCGCGCATCACCCCGGTCCCGCCGACCGCCCGTCGTAGGGCGGCTTCGTCCATGACCACGCGGAGCCTCGGGGCGTCGGGGGCCGCCAGCATGTCCCGGCGCTCCGTCCGCACCCGGACGCGCTCGTCGATCTCCGCCCGCCCGGCCCCGGGCAGCGCGGCCCCGATCACCGCCCGTGCGTAGCGCTCGGTCTGGAGCGGTTCCGGTACGAACATCGATTCGTAGGCGCGTACCGTACGCGCCTCGGCCTCGAAACCGAGATACGCGAGGTACCCCTCCGAAAAACCGGCGAACCCGGAAAGCCCTGAGGCCCCTGCGCAACCGGCGGATCCTGCGGATCCGGCCGGCTCGGCGCCGTACGGCCGCAGCCGGCTCCGGTCGTCCGCGAGGCGCTGCGCAACGAGCAGGTCCGCGCGCTGCGTGTCGCCCGCTCCGTACGCGTCCATCAGCGCCGCCAGCGTCCTCTGCTGGGGGCGGGCCCGTGCCTTCTCGATCCGGTACAGCGTCACCACGTTGATCCCGGTCCGCCCGGCGACCTGCTCGCGCGTCAGGTCGGCCTCGGCGCGCAGCCGCTGGAGTGCGGCGGCCAGCCGCCGCAGCCTGACCGTGGGAGGTGGTGCCTGCCGCCTGTCCGACACGGTGTGCGCCTTCCTGTTCCGGGAGTACCTGGTGTCGCGGAGTCTGGCCGGTGACGGGGGCTCACCTCAAACCGGCGGGTGACGCAATCCGGGAGAACGCAACCCTTGCGTTTCACGCTCCGGAGATGCATGCTGGGGGTATGGTCACTCAAAGTGAGTGAATCATTGCGCAGAGAGAGGGGCGCGGGCATGGTCGAGCACGCGTGTGCGGACGGGAGCGGGCGGGACGCCCCGATGACGATGACCCCGCGCTGTGTCGACTGCGGCGGACCGGTCCCCGGCGAGGTGGTCGTCGTGGTGTTCGGGGACAACGCCACCGGCGTTCGCGCATACGGATACGCCCACCCGGCCGGATCGCCCGACTGTGCGCGTGCGCCCTCCGCCGCGGCCGGCAGGCGGCGCCGCCGGACGGCCGCGACAGTGGACTTCCCCGGGCAGAGGTGAGGGCCGCCGCGCGGACGCCTCCTGGGGTTCCGGCCAGGCACCGCCGACCGCGCGCGGCAGGCACTGCCGCCCGCGCGACCGGAGTGACCGGCCCCCGAGCGACAATGGGCGCATGTCACGACGCACCGCCCGCCGCACACCGCCCGTCCCCTCTGCCCCGCGCGTCACCCCGGACGCCCCCTGCCCCTGCGGTCTGCCCGCTTCCTACGGTGCGTGCTGCGGCCGGTACCACGCGGGTACGGCCGCCGCGCCCACCTGCGAGGCCCTGATGCGGTCGAGGTACGCGGCCTTCGCAGTCCGGGACGCAGGCTATCTGCTGCGCACCTGGCACCCGGCGACCCGTCCGCCGGCCGTGGAGCTGGATCCCGGCACGCGCTGGGACCGGCTGGAGATCCTGGAGACCACCGAGGGCAGCGCGTTCCACACCAGGGGCACCGTCACCTTCCGCGCCCACTTCACCGAGGGGGGACGGCCCGGCAGCATGTACGAGCGGAGCGCCTTCGTCCGCCACGAAGGCGCCTGGGTCTACGAGGACGGCGAGTTCCCGGAGTGAACCCGGCGGCGGCCCCCTCCCCGTGACCGGAACCGGGACCGGACCGGGAGGGGGC
>NZ_JBHWZJ010000325.1:0-7871 GCF_042728415.1 Streptomyces sp. NPDC060198
GTGACGGAACGCCGAGGCGTTCGTCACCCGGTGCGCGCGGGGCCGCCGACGGTTTCGGCCACTGTGCGCCGTTGGCTACCGCACGGTCACCGTGGTCGCCGTGTGCACGGACTGGTCGGGGAGGGTGACGGTGAGGGTGCTGGTCGCGCTGTCCCAGTGGTACGCGTCGCGGGAGAGGCGCTTGCCTCGGACGGTGACCTCGGTGGGGGCGTGGGTGGTGCCGAGGAGGGAGAGGGTCCAGCGGCGGTTCTTGACCTGGCCCTTGTAGGAGCCCTTGGCCGCGGCGATGGACACGGTCCGCAGCGAACTCTTCCCCGAGCCCTTGCCCGAGGCCTTCTCCTGGTAGGTGACGGTCGTCGTGGCGTTCCGACCCTTCTCCGTCGCCGTGGTGCCGTCGTCCTCGTACAGCTTGTACGAGCCGGAGGCGCCGGAGGCGATGGACAGGGTGACGTCGGTCAGCGGGTTGCGGTCGTTGTCGGTGACGTTCTTGGTGCGGGTGGGCATGATGCCGCCGGACTTGATGAAGACGGGCATCGTGTCGAGGGTGGTGGCCACGTCCTGCGTGGTGCCGCCCTGGTAGGTCTTGCCGGTGAACCAGTCGGTCCACTGGCTGCCCGCCGGGAACCACACCGAGGTGGTGGCGCTCTCCCCGGGGGTGGTCACCGGGGCGACCAGGACGTCGGAGCCGTAGAAGTACTCGCTGTCGGCCGCCGCGTAGGCCGCCGGCTCCTCCGGGTACTCCAGGTAGGTCGGGCGGACGATCGGTACACCGGTGCGGTTCGCTTCCTCGGCGAGGGTGTAGGTGTAAGGCACCAGGTTCTCGCGGAGGTTGAGGAAGGCGTCGGCCGACTTGCGGGCCGCCGGACCGTACTGCCAGGGCAGCCGGTCGCTGTGGTTGCTGTGCAGGCGGTCGACGGGCTGGAAGGTGCCGAGCTGGACCCAGCGGGCGTACAGGTCGTCGGGGAGCTTGTTGGTGCCCTCCGCGCCGGTCAGCCCCGTGGTGTCGACGTGGCCGCCGATGTCGTGGGTGATGGACGCCATGCCGGTCGCCGCGGACTCGCCCGGCGTGTAGCCGACCTCGAAGCGCAGCGTTCCCCAGGTGGAGAGGGTGTCACCGGTGAAGTGGAGGGTGGTGCGCTTGTCCGCCCAGGGGCCCGTCGGCAGGGCCTGCTGGCCGCTGTAGCCGCCGGCCTGGAGCGAGCCGTAGGCGCGGGACATGACGAAGCCGCGCCCGATGGCCCGGGCGGAGTCGTCGGCGTAACTCTGGTTGATCCACGCGTCGGGGGTCACGCCCTGGAGCGAGGACTGCGCGGCGTCGCAGCACCAGTCCAGCCACCAGAAGTCGTTGCCCTGCTCATCCATGGTCCGGTGCAGGTCCATGTACGCCTTGAGCTGGTCCGCGTCACCGAAGTCGAAGACGTAGCAGTCGCTTCCGCAGGCACCCTTGACCAGCTTGCCCTTGGCGGTGGACTGCGCCTGCGCGAACTGCGGGTCGGAGCCCTGGATGCTCGGGTGCGTGTTGAGCGTGTTGTGCAGGCCCTGGGCCTCGGACCAGTCGAAGAAGCCCTTCGGGTCCGGGAACTTCGTCTCGTCGATCTCCCAACCCCGCCAGGTGTCACCGGCCTTGAAGTCGGTGTCGGTCACCAGGACGTCCAGGGGCACGCCCTCCGCGCGGAACGCGGGCAGGATCTCGTCCTGGTAGTCGGCGGCCGTCCGGTCGATGTACTCCGAGTACCAGACGCCGTAGGCCCAGGTGGGCAGCAGGGCGGGCGGGCCCGTCAGGGTGGCGAGGTCCGAGAGGCCCTGCTTGTAGTCGTGGCCGTACCCGAAGACGTAACCGTCCTGGTAGGGGGCGCCGCCGTGCGTGGGGCGGGGCCGGACCTTCTTCGACGTGGTGTCGTACAGGGCCGACGGGGAGTCGTCGAGGAGGAACCAGCCGTCCTGGCTGAGCAGACCCGGCGTGGTCACGGGGGTCCCGTTGTCGCCGTTCACCCCGTCCAGGCCACGGCGGTACCCGCCGAGCGCGAGGTGCGGCTGCGGCGCGGGCGACTTCGCGGAGGCCACCGAGAGGGTGTCCGCGTTGATGTGGCAGCTGGCGCCGTCGGGGCAGCCGAGGGTGACGTCGTTGGCGCCCGCCTTGAGGGTGACGGGGACAGAGGCCGTCTGCCAGTCGTCCCAGTCCTTGGTCGCGGGCAGCTCCAGGGTCGCGGTCGACGCGGTCGATCCGGCGGACGCCCCGGTGCTCACCACGGAGGCGGTGCGCGTCTGGTGGAGGCCGTCGCCGCCCTGGCCGTTGGCGTACCGCACCCGGAGCGTGTAGACGCCGTCGGCGGGGACGCCGACCACGTGCGTGGTCAGGCCCGAACCCTGGTTGAGTTCGCCGACGAAGCCGTTGCCCGCGTACCCCTGGTGGTCAAGGGCGCCGGTGGCCGTACCGGCCAGCCGGGCGGCCTCCGCCTCGCAACTCGTGCCGTAGAGGCAGTCCTTGATGGCGGTGGTGGCGGCGGAGGGGTACGAGTCGTCGTCGGCCGCGAGCAGCGCGACGCTGTCGAGGTTCACCGATCCGGAGTCCGAGGCGGTCCGGGTCAGCGCCACCGTGTGCGCGCCCTTGGTGAGCTTCAGCTGCGCAGCGGCCTCGGCCCAGGTGTCCCAGTTCGCGGTGGCCGGCAGCTCCACCTTCTGCGGTGCGCCGCCGTCCACCGAGAGCGAGAGGGTACGGGTCTGCGTCTTGCCGTCGCCGCCCTGGGCGTTGGCGTAACGCAGTGCGAACCGGTAGGTACCGTCAGCGGTGACATCGATGTCAGTGGAGACCGAACTGCCGGTCGCCTCGAAGCCCGCGGCGAAGGCGGCCCCGGTGTGACCACGGTGGTCGGACGCCGTACCGAGACCTTCGAGCCGGAGGCCCTCCGCCTCGCACAGCGCGCCGAGTTCACAGACGAGCCGCTGCCAGGGGGCGGCCGTCACGGGCTGCTTGCCCGCGTCGAGCTGGACGGAGAAGTTCTCGGCATCGAAGGCACCCGAGCCGACCCTGTAGCGCAGGGTCATCGCGCTCGTCCGGACGGTCAGCCAGCCGTCCTTCGTCCGCGCGGTGTAGGCGGTCGGCGTGAATCCGTCCCGCCCGATCGCGTTGAAGGTCGGAGCGTCGGTGAACTTGCCGTCGCCCGCGTACTCGGTGCGCACGAGGGTCGGCGAGAGGATCTCGAAGCGGGCACCCCCGGAGGTGACGGTCGGTATCCGGACGGTGTGCCCCCCGCCGGCGACGGCGGTCCCCGCGCCGGTCAGGGTCGTCGAGGCGGCCACCGCCAGGGCGGCGACCGTGCTCACTCTCCGACGCACCCGTGGGCTTCCACCACGGCTCTTCGATGCGGATTTCACGCGCGACTCCGTTCATCTGTACGCCGGTCCACGGCTCGTCCCCACCGCCCCGGCCACTTTTCCCACGTTGCAAAATCAACCACTCGGCATGCAGGAGAACACGCGCTCTCTCGCGGTGTCCATAACGGTGCGGCGTATTCCGCAAGTTGACGCGTGCGACGGGCACGCGTCCGACGATCGCCCCGAGAGCGGGGCGAGTTGGCGGCGCGGTGACCCGCTGTCACCGCCCCAGCAGCTGCCGGGCGATCTCGGCGTGGTCCGGGGCGAGGGTGTGCGTGCCCGGCCTGCTGTGCCAGAGGACGTTCTGGAGGACCCGGCCCAGGGTCCAGGCGCGCGCCCGCTCCCGGTCGTAGCCGGGCCCGAGCGCCTCGCTGAGGGCGTCGAAGCGCCAGAGGATCTCTTCGGGTTCGAAGCGGTTGTCGAGGGCGGGGAAGAGCTCGAACCCGGGGTCGCCCGCCAGAGGCTTCGGGTCCAGCGCGACCCACTCGTGCTCGCGGTCCGTGCCGGGGCGGCCGGCCAGGACGTTGTCGTAGTGCAGGTCCCAGTGCAGCAGCCGGTCGCCCGGTTCGCCGGCCACCTCCCGCAGCGCCGCCGCGCAGTCCGCGACCAGCCGCCGCTCCTCGTCGTCGGCGAGCGCGGCCAGCACGCGGGGCAACTGCGCCAGCATCCGTGCCGCCATGTCCGCGAGCGTGCGCAGCCCCTGCGGCGCGGGGACCGCCACCAGCCGGGCCAGCACCTCTCCGAGGACGCCCACCGCTTCCCGGGCGTCGGGAACCGCCGACAGGGGGCGGTTCTCGTCCAGGCGCTCCAGCAGCATCGCGCCGGTCTCCGGGTCGTGGGCGAGCAGCTCGACCGTCCGGGCCCCCGCCTCCCCCCACGCCCGCAGCGCGAGCGCCTCGCCCACCGACTCCTCGTCCAGCAGCTGGAGTTTCAGCGCGCCCGGGAGGCCGGCGGGGAGCGGGGCAGAGAAGCCGCCGCCGGCGGGGAACGCACCCGGCAGGACGCTCGGCCCGCCTCCCCCGAAGCCGTCCGCGCCCCCGGCCGACCGGACGACCGGGAGGACCAGCGCGCACATCCCGTACATCGGCGGGCCGTCGACGCGCAGCCCCCACTCCCGCAGGTATCGCCCGGCCAGCTCCGGCAGGGCGTCGGTGAAGGCCCGCCCGGCCGCCCCGTTGAACATGGTCTGGGTGGCGATCAGCTCTTCCGGGATGTCGATCACGCCTCCGATCGTAGGACCGTGCGTCAATCGGGTCCATGGAGCGAAACCGCCCGGCCGCAGCCGTCGCCTCCGCGATCGGCGGCTGGATGGCCCGAGCCCCGGGCACGTACGTCTGGTTGACGGTCCTCCTCGTCACCACCCACCTGCTGGGCCCGCTGCTGCCCGAGGCCGAGGAGTTCGTCCGGCTGCCCGCGCCCGGCGACCCGCACGCCCTCGTGGACCGGCCGTTCCGCGTGTTCCTCGCCGGTCTGCTGTGGCTGCCGCAGGGCGGGCACTGGGCGCTCTGCGCGGTGCTCTTCACCGTCTTCCACGCGCCAGCCGAACACTGGCTGGGGACGCTGCGGTGGTGCACGGTGGTGGCCGTCGCGTACGTGCCCGCCGGGCTGCTCGCCCAGGCCGTACTGCTCTGGGCGGTACGGCACGGCCACGCGCCGCTCGTGGCGGCCAACTCCCCGGTGTACGCCACCGATCAGGGACTGGCGGGGATCGCGGCGGTGCTCACCTACCGGCTGCCGCGCGTCTGGCGGTACGTGTACGCCTTCGCCGTCCTCGTCTTCTGCGGGGTCCCGCTGTGTGCCTGGCCCGACGTGACCGATCTCGGCCGCTTCACGGCGGCCCTCGCCGGACTGGCCTGCTATCCGCTGACCCGGGGGCCGCGCCGCCCCACCCGCCTCGCCCCTCCGCCGCGTGGGCGCCGCCCCCGCGAGACGGGACGGGCCGCGGCCCAGTAACCTCCCGCATCGAGCGGCACTTGTGGTGCGTACCGTCCCCCGACGCACCGGGCCTCCCCGACAAGGCACCGCATCTCTCCCACGACGCACCTGATCTCCCCGACACACCGCACCTTCCCCGCGACGCACCGCGTCTCCCCGCGACGCACCGCGTCTCCCCGACGACGCACCGGACCTCCCCGGCGCACCGGACAGCAGAGGCAGCATGAGCAGCGACAGAACCGCCGAGCCCCGCCGGGAAACCACCGACGGCGGCATATCGTTCTGGTTCGCGCAGGCGGGCATCCCCGCACCTCGCGAGCCCCTGCCCGGCGACACCCGGACCGACGTGTGCATCGTCGGCGGCGGTTACACCGGGCTCTGGACGGCGTACTACCTGAAGAAGGCCGTCCCCTTCCTCAACATCACGGTGCTGGAAGCCAAGTTCTGCGGTTACGGCGCCTCCGGCCGCAGCGGCGGCCGGCTCCACAACAACATCGCGGGCCGCGACCGCTACGCGAAGCTGCACGGCCACGAGGCGGCCGTACGGCTCCAACGGGCCATGAACGACACGGTCGGTGAGGTCGTACGGGTCGCCGCCGAGGAGAAGATCGACGCCGGCATCCACCGGGGCGGCGTCCTCGAAGTCGCCCGCACCCCGGCCCAGCTCGCCCGGCTCAAGGACCACCACTCCGTCGAGATCGCCTTCGGCGAGCGGGACCGGGTGCTGCGCGGCGCCCGCGAGACCGCCGAACGGATCAAGGTCAACGGCGCGGTCGGCTCCACCTGGACCCCGCACGGCGCCCGCCTCCACCCGGCGAGACTGGTCAACGGGCTCGCGGCGGCCGTCGAGGCGCTCGGCGTCACCGTCCACGAGTCCACCCCGGTCACCGAGATCCGGCCCAAGCACGCCGTCACCCCGTACGGCACCGTCCGCGCCCCGTACGTCCTGCGCTGCACCGAGGGGTTCACCGCGAGCATCAAGGGCCAGCGGCGCACCTGGCTCCCCATGAACTCCTCGGTGATCGTCACCGAACCCCTGCCGGCCGCCCTCTGGGACACCCTCGGCTGGGAGAGCCGGGAGACCCTCGGGGACATGGCGCACTCCTCCACGTACGCCCAGCGCACCACCGACGGCCGGATCGCGCTCGGCGGTCGCGGCGTCCCGTACCGCTTCGGCTCGAAGACCGACGACGACGGGCGCACCGCCCCCGCGACGGTCGAGGCGCTGCGCCGGCTCCTCGTCCGTTTCTTCCCCGCCGCGGCCGGCGTCGCCGTCGACCACGCCTGGTCGGGGGTGCTCGGCGTCCCGCGCGACCGGTGCGCGACGGTCACCCTGGACCGCTCCACCGGCCTCGGCTGGGCGGGCGGGTACGCCGACTCGGGCGTCGCCACCGCCAACCTCGCCGCCCGCACCCTGCGCGACCTGATCCAGCAGGACTCCGGGCAGGCGGGCCCGACGGAGCTGACCGCGCTGCCGTGGGTCGACCACCGGGTGCGCCGCTGGGAACCCGAACCGCTGCGCTGGCTCGGCGTCCACGGCGCGGACGCCGCCCACCGGGCCGCCGACCGCCGGGAGACCGCGTCCTCGCGTGCGGACTCCGACCCGCTGGCCCGGATGGCGGACCGGATCACCGGCAGGCGCTGAGGGCGGCGGCGCGGGTGCGGCGCCGGGTTCCCCACGGCTACCGCCCGCCGCCCCCGCGCCCTACGCTGCCGTCATGACAGCGAACCCCGCCGACGCCTTCGACCTGGTGATCTTCGACTGCGACGGTGTTCTGGTCGACAGCGAGCGCATCTACGTCACGGTGGACGCGCTCGTCACGGCGGAGCTGGGCGCGCCGTTCACCGAGGCCGAGATCATCGAACGGTTCGTGGGCTCCTCCGTAGAAGTGCTGCGGGCCGCGGTGGAGGAACGCATCGGCAGGCCGCTGGCCGACGACTGGGACGAGCCCTACACCCACCTGTACCGCGCCGCGCTCGCCGACCTGACCCCCGTGGACGGCATCCCCGAGGTGCTCGCCGCGCTCACCACCCCGTACTGCCTCGCCTCCAACGGCTCCCACCGCTCCATCCACCGCAGCCTGACCACGACCGCACTGAGCCACCACTTCGAGGGCCGCGTCTTCAGCGCCTCCGACGTCGCCCGGGGCAAGCCGGCCCCCGACCTCTTCCTGCACGCGGCCCGGACCCTGGGCGCGGACCCGGCGCGGTGCGCGGTGATCGAGGACAGCGCGTACGGGGTCGCCGCCGCCCGCGCCGCCGGCATGCGGGCCTTCGGCTACAGCGGCGGCCTCACCCCGGCGGCCCGCCTCGAAGGCCCCGGCACCGTGGTCTTCGACGACATGCGCGCCCTGCCGGCACTACTGGCCGCCGCCCGCTGAGGCACCGGGCCGGAACCGGGAGGATGACGGCCCGCGCGGCGCGCCGAGGAAAGGACCGAACCCCATGAGCACCGGCAGCGACTCCCGAGAACCGGCAGCGTCTCCATGAGCACCGGCATCGCGAGTACGCCCCCGACCGGGGCCCCGCCTTCCGACGCGGCAGCCGCCGTCCCCGGGGAC
>NZ_JBHWZJ010000326.1:0-7866 GCF_042728415.1 Streptomyces sp. NPDC060198
GTTCGACCGCGGGGGGCACAGTCGTACGCCCGTTGTCCGGTCAAACCCCTTCGGCGGCCGGTCTGTTGCTTCAACTCCTCGACGACGTAAGTAATATGAGTCCCGTTCAGTCACCCGCCCACTCTGCGGTAAGGGATCTCATGTCCTTCTTCACTGACCTGGCCCACCAGTACATCGACGGCGAGTGGCGGCCCGGCAAGGGCTCCTGGGACATCATCGACTTCAACCCGTTCGACGGGGAGAAGCTCGCTTCCATCCCGGTCGCCACGGCCGAAGAGGTGGACCAGGCCTACCGGGCCGCCGAGCGCGCGCAGCGGACGTGGGCCGAGACCAACGCCTACGCCCGGCGCGGTGTGCTGGAGAAGGCGCTGCGGATCGTGGAGGAGCGCGAGAGCGAGATCGGTGACGCGATCGTCGCCGAGCTCGGCGGCACCCGACTCAAGGCCGCTTTCGAGCTGCACCTCGCCAAGGAGTTCCTCCGCGAGGCGATCCAGATCGCGCTGCGCCCCACCGGCCAGCTGCTGCCCTCGCCGGTCGAGGGCAAGGAGAACCGCGTCTACCGCGAGCCGGTGGGCGTGGTGGGCGTCATCAGCCCGTTCAACTTCCCCTTCCTGCTCTCCCTGAAGTCGGTCGCCCCCGCGCTCGCCCTCGGCAACGCGGTCGTCCTCAAGCCGCACCAGAACACCCCGATCGTCGGCGGCACGCTCATCGCCAAGATCTTCGAGGACGCCGGTCTGCCGGCCGGACTGCTGAACGTCGTCGTCACCGACATCGCCGAGATCGGCGACGCCCTGCTGGAGCACCCGGTCCCCGAGGTCATCTCCTTCACCGGCTCCGACAAGGTGGGCCGGCACGTGGCGACCGTCGGTGCCGCCCACCTCAAGCGGGTCGTCCTGGAGCTCGGCGGCAACAGCGCGCTCATCGTCCTGGACGACGCGGACGTGGACTACGCCGTCGACGCCGCGGTCTTCAGCCGCTTCGTCCACCAGGGCCAGGTCTGCATGGCCGCCAACCGCATCCTGGTCGACCGTTCCGTCGAAGCCGAGTTCACCGCGAAGTTCGTCGCCAAGGTCGCCTCCCTGACCGTCGGCGACCCGGCCGACCCGGCCACCCAGATCGGCCCGCTGATCAACTCCACGCAGGCCGACGCCGTCACCAAGCTCGTGGAGCAGACCGTCGCCGGCGGTGCCACCGCGCTGCTGCGGGGCACCACGGACGGCAACCTGGTCAGCCCGTCCGTGCTCACCGGCCTCTCCGCCGACTCTCCCGTGCTCCAGCAGGAGATCTTCGGTCCTGTCGCGCTGATCGTGCCCTTCGACGGCGAGGACGAGGCCGTCCGGATCGCCAACGACACCCCGTACGGTCTCAGCGGCGCCGTGCACACCGGGGACATCGAGCGCGGGGTCCGGGTCGGGCAGCGCATTCACACCGGCATGATCCACATCAACGACGGCACCGTGAACGACGAGCCCATCGTCCCGTTCGGCGGCGTGAAGAACTCGGGCCTCGGCCGCCTCAACGGCGAGTCGACGATCGACTCCTTCACCACCCAGAAGTGGATCTCGATCCAGCGGGGCCGCACGCGGTTCCCCTTCTGACCGCCACGCGGGACCGCTCCGCGAGCTCGTCTCGCCACGCGGTGGGCGCTCCGGCGAGGGGCGCCCGTGGTCTACTGCGGGGGCGGCACCACCGCCCCCGCACCAGCCCCTCGCAGAGAAGTGAACCGCCCGACGTGCGCCTGAACGAACTCGACGAACGCATCGTCCACGCCCTCGCCGAGGACGCCCGGCGCTCCTACGCCGACATCGGCGCCCTCGTCGGCCTGTCCGCGCCCGCCGTGAAACGCCGCGTCGACCGGCTCCGCGAGCAAGGGGCGATCACGGCGTTCACCGTGCGGGTCGACCCCTCGGCGCTGGGCTGGGAGACCGAGGGCTTCATCGAGATCTTCTGCAGCCGCAACACCTCTCCGGATTCGATCAGGAACGGGCTCTCGCGCTACCCGGAGATCGCCTCCGCCTCCACCGTCACCGGCGAGGCGGACGCGGTCGTACAGGTCTTCGCGGCCGACATGCGCCACTTCGAGCAGGTTCTCGAACGTATCGCGAGCGAGCCCTACGTGGAGCGGACGAAGTCCGTCCTGGTGCTCTCCCCGCTGGTCCGCCGGTACGTCTGAGGCGCCCGGGCCGAGTGGGGAGGCCCGCTCCGGCCCGCCGGGCTGAGACCTGGATCACCCTTCTGAGCTGTGACGACGCCGCGCGCAACGAATCGCCGCGGAAGGGCCGGCGGACGCAACGGATCGACGGTCGGTGCGCAACACTCGCGCCTTGTCGGCGGTGGCGGGCGAAACGTACCTTCGGATACGTCCCCCGCCGCCCCGCCCGAGGTCAGCCATGCCGCCGTTGCGTACCGCCCTGTTCCAGAGCTCCGGCACCCCCGGAGACGTGACGGCGAATCTCGAAGCCCTCGATCACGCCGCCGCGCGCGCCGCCGCCGGCGGGGCCCAGCTGCTGGTGACCTCCGAGATGTACCTCACCGGCTACGCGATCGGCGATGCGGTGCCCCGCCTGGCCGAGCCCTCGCACGGCCCCGGCGCACGGGCCGTCGCCGCTCTCGCCGCCCGGCACCGGATCGCCGTCCTGTACGGCTACCCGGAGCGCGCGGGCGAGCTGATCCACAACGCCACCCGGCTCGTCGGTCCCGACGGCTCCGCTCTCGCCGACTACCGCAAGACCCACCTCTTCGGCGACTTCGAGCACACCTGGTTCACCCCCGGCGAGCAGACCGTCGTCCAGGCCGAACTCGACGGTGTCCGCGTCGGGCTGCTGATCTGCTACGACGTCGAGTTCCCGGAGAACGTCCGGGCCCACGCCCTCGCCGGCACCGACTTCCTGGCCGTGCCCACGGCGCAGATGCACCCCTTCCAGTTCGTCGCGGAGTCCGTCGTACCGGTACGCGCCTTCGAGAACCAGATGTACATCGCCTACGTCAACCGGACCGGACAGGAAGGCGAGTTCGAGTTCGTCGGGCTGAGCTGCCTGGCCGGGCCCGACGGCGCGGTGCGCGCCCGGGCCGGACGCGGCGAGGAACTCGTCACCGGGGACGTGGACCCCGCCCTCCTCGCCGCCTCGCGCGCCACCAACCCGTACCTCGCCGACCGGCGCCCGGAGCTGTACGGCCCGCTCGTCGGCCCCGTGTGAGGGCCTTCCACGCGTCGGCCCCGTGTGAGGGGCCTCCCGCTCGTCGGCCCCGTGTGAGGGCCTCCCCCTGCCGTCTTCTCTCCCGCCCGTCCCCGCAAGGAGTCCGTACCCCATGACGTCCACGGTGCCCAACGCCGTCCCGCACGCCGACACCGCCCCGCCGATCACCATGTTCGGTCCGGACTTCCCGTACGCGTACGACGACTTCCTCGCCCACCCCGCGGGGCTCGGCCAGATCCCCGCCACCGAGCACGGGCAGGAGGTCGCGGTCGTCGGCGGCGGCCTCTCCGGCATCATCACCGCCTACGAGCTGATGAAGATGGGCCTGCGCCCGGTCCTCTACGAGGCCGACCGGATCGGCGGCCGGCTGCGCACCGTGGGCTTCGACGGCTGCGACCCGTCGCTCACCGCCGAGATGGGCGCGATGCGGTTCCCGCCCTCGTCCACCGCGCTCCAGCACTACATCGACCTGGTGGACCTGGAGACCCGGCCGTTCCCCAACCCGCTCTCCCCGACGACCCCCTCGACCGTCGTGGACCTCAAGGGCGAGTCCCACTACGCGCGCACCATCGACGACCTGCCCCAGGTCTACCGCGACGTGATGGACGCCTGGAACGCCTGCCTGGAGGAGGGCGCCGACTTCTCCGACATGAACCGGGCCCTGCGCGAGCGGGACGTCCCGCGCATCCGGGAGATCTGGGCGCGGCTCGTGGAGCAGCTCGACAACCAGACCTTCTACGGGTTCCTGTGCGCGTCGGAATCCTTCAAGTCCTTCCGCCACCGGGAGATCTTCGGCCAGGTCGGCTTCGGCACCGGCGGCTGGGACACCGACTTCCCCAACTCCATCCTGGAGATCCTGCGGGTCGTCTACACCGAGGCGGACGACCACCACCGGGGGATCGTCGGAGGCAGCCAGCAGCTCCCGCTGCGTCTGTGGGAGCGCGAACCGGTGAAGACGGTCCACTGGCCGTCCGGCACCTCGCTCTCCTCCCTGCACGGCGGCGACCCCCGCCCCGCCGTCACCCGGCTCGACCGCACCGCGGGCAACCGCGTCACCGTCACGGACGCGGACGGCGACATCCGCACCTACCGTGCCGTCGTCTTCACCGGGCAGTCCTGGCTGCTGCTCTCCAAGATCGCCTGCGACGACGAGCTCTTCCCGATCGACCACTGGACGGCGATGGAGCGCACCCACTACATGGAGTCGTCCAAGCTGTTCGTGCCCGTCGACCGCCCCTTCTGGCTGGACAAGGACGAGGTCACCGGCCGCGACACCATGTCGATGACGCTGACCGACCGGATGACCCGGGGGACGTACCTGCTGGACGACGGACCCGACAAGCCGGCCGTCATCTGCCTCTCGTACACCTGGTGCGACGACAGTCTGAAGTGGCTGCCGCTCACCCCGAACGAGCGCATGGACGTCATGCTCAAGTCGCTCGGCGAGATCTACCCGAACGTCGACATCCGCAAGCACGTCATCGGCAACCCGGTGACCGTCTCCTGGGAGAACGAGCCCTATTTCATGGGGGCGTTCAAGGCGAACCTGCCCGGCCACTACCGCTACCAGCGGCGGCTGTTCACCCACTTCATGCAGGACCGGCTGCCCGCCGACAAGCGGGGGATCTTCCTGGCCGGCGACGACATCTCCTGGACGGCGGGCTGGGCCGAGGGCGCCGTGCAGACCGCGCTGAACGCCGTCTGGGGCGTGATGAACCAGTTCGGCGGCTCCACCGACCCCACCAACCCTGGCCCCGGCGACCTCTTCGACGAGATAGCCCCGGTGGAACTGCCGGAGGACTGACACCGGCCCGCCGCCCCCGGTCCCCGACCCCTGGAGGCGGCGGGCGGCGGTTCAGCGGCAGGGGGTCAGCAGGAAGCGTCCGACGAGGCCGACCGCCGCGTCCGTACGCTGCCGGAACTCCTCGGCGAGCGGCGGGAGGGCCCGCAGCCGCCAGAGCACCTTCGCCGCCGACCAGGCGCCGTCCCGGGCCCGCTGGAGGCTCCAGGACGTCAGCAGATGGGTCAGCGGGTCGGCGACCTCCAGCAGATCCGGTCCGGGCATCAGCTCCTCGCGGATCCGCTCCTCCAGCAGCACGAGGAGATCGCCCACGCGCTCGAACTCATCCTCCAGGTCCTGCGGAGCGCAGCCGAGCGTACGGCAGGCGTCCACCACCGCCAGCGCGAGATCGTGGCCGATGTGCGCGTTGATGCCCGCGAGGGCGAACTGAATCGGGCGTACCCCCGGGTGACGCCGGAACTGGAGGAGCGGGCGCCAGCACTCCGGCGGGAGGCCGCCCCGCTCCGCGGTGCCGATCGCGGTCAGGTAGTGCTCCGCGAACCGGACGTCCAGCGCCGACGTGGCCGCAAGGTCGGTGAAGCCGCCCGCGTCGAGCTCACCGCCGATGGCCTCGGTGACCGCCAGATAGACCTGGTTGAAGACCCCTACGCCGTCCCCCTCGGGGCACAGGGCGCCGAGGTCGCGCATGCGTGCGATCACGTCCGCGATGCTGGTGGGTGCCGTCTCCACGGCCGGGTCCGGGCCCGGCGGGGCCTCGTCCGCGATCTGTTCCAACTGCGCCATGACCGCAGCGTCCCAGCCGTAGTCTCGACGCGGCGGCGACCGGGCCGGAGTTCATCGGATCGGACGAACCCCGGTGCCCCGGAAGGATGGTGTGGAGTGCCGGACCGTGTCCGCGAAGTCCCGTGGCGTCCGGGGAAGTTCCCCGCAAGGCGCCGGGGCGCCGCCCGTACGGAACGCCGCGCCGCCCGTACGGAACGCCGCGCCGCCCGCCGGCACGCGCTCATGAGCGCCGCCGCGGCCCTCGTCGCCGCCGTGTCCGCAGCCGCGGTGCTGACCACCGGGGCGGGCGGAGAGGATCGCGCCACGGCGCCGCCCGCCCCGTCCGCCTTCGACGCGCCCCTGCCGGGCGGCCCCACCTCCGCCCCGCCACCGCCACCGTCGCCCTCCCCGTCCCCGGCGCACCCGCCGCGCGGGCCCGCGGCGGGGACGGCGGCGAGCCCGTCCACGGCGGCGGCCCCCCGGTCCCCGTCCCCGTCGCCCGCCACCGGCGGCGCGGTCCGGCTGCCCGCGCTCTACCGGTACCCGGACTCCCAGCTCCTGGAGTGGACGGCCGACCACCGGGAGGATCCGCTCCGCCCGGTTCTGGAGTCCCGGATCGGGAACCGGCCGACCGCCGTCTGGTTCGCCTCGTACGACCCGGCCACGATCACCGGCCGGGTGGCGGCCGTCACCCGGGCCGCCTCGGCGGCCGGCCGCACCCCCGTCCTGGTGCCGTACGCCATCGCGGACCGCGACTGCGGCGGCGCGTCCGGGGGCGGGGCGCCGGACCTGGGCGCGTACGACGACTGGATGCGCGCCTTCGCCGCGGGGCTCGGCGACGGACCGGTGATCGTCGTCCTGGAACCCGACGCCGTGGCGGTCTCCGACTGCCTCACGGCGGACGCCCGCGCCGCTCGTTTCGCCTCGCTGGCGCGGGCGGGCCGGACCCTGCACGCCGCGAACCCGCGGGCCAGGGTCTACTACGACGGCGGTCACTCCGCCTGGAACGGCGCGGTGGAGCAGGCGGCGCTGCTCCGGGCGGCGGGGGCCGCCCGGTACGGCGACGGGATCTTCACCAACGTCTCGAACTTCCGCCGCACCGCCGACGAGACCGCCTACGCGCGCCGGGTGCTGGACGCCCTCGGCGGCCCGCCCGGCATGGGCGCCGTCATCGACACCAGCCGCAACGGCAACGGCCCCCCGGCGGAAGACGCCTGGTGCGACCCGCCGGGGCGGGCGCTGGGCGACGCCCCGACGACGCGTACGGGCGAGTCCCGGATCGACGCGTATCTGTGGGTGAAGCTGCCGGGGGAGTCCGACGGCTGTTCGGCGGAGGCGGGGGAGTTCAGCCCGGAGTACGCGTACGCTCTCGCGACGGGCTGAAGCCGCCCTGGCGCGATACCTCCGACGCCGGGTCAGACCCGTTTTCCCGCAGGTCAGTCACTCGTACGCGAGGATGAACGTTTTGGCCAACGGGGATGGATTCGGCTAGAAAGGTTCTTTTGCGTCATCGTTCCGCGGGGGTACGCGCGTACGCCCGCCGAGGGCGCCCACGGGCGACGGGTGTGCGGCGGCGCCCGGCGAAGGCACGGGCGCGAGCCCGTCACCGCGCGGAGGTGCGACACGAGCTGAGGAGTGATCATGGCGGGCTTCGGCTGGAAGCTGCACGGCGACGGGAAGCATCTGCGGCCGGGGGAGGTCGTCAAGCCCGGTGAGCGGCTGACCTGGGGCCGGACCGTCGGGCTCGGGGCCCAGCACGTGGTCTCCATGATCGGCGCGTGCTTCGTCGCGCCGGTCCTGATGGGCCTGGACGCCAACCTCGCCGTCATGGCGTCCGGTGTCGCCACCATCTTGTTCCTGCTCGTCACACGGGGCCGTATCCCCAGCTACCTGGGGAGCAGCCTGTCGTTCGTCGGCGTCGCCGCCGTGATCGCGACGCAGGGCGGCGACGCCTCTACCCTCACCGGCGCGCTGCTGGTCGTCGGAGCCGTGCTCTTCCTCTGCGGGGCGGTGGTGGGCGCCCCCCGCCCGCGGCGCAAACACCAGGTGGTGCCGCCCGGGGGGCCCCGCGCGGGGGTCCAGCGAAACCGCGGGAAACACGCCCCC
>NZ_JBHWZJ010000327.1:0-7846 GCF_042728415.1 Streptomyces sp. NPDC060198
CGCACGCAGCAGCGTGCGGGCCCACCTCTGTTTCCGGGGGCCGCCCCCAGGTGCCCCCGGGGCGGCGTCACCGGTGCTTCCTGGTGACGGTGGTCCAGCGCGGGTCGACGCGGTCGAGCCAGACGTCCTGATCGTCGGCGAGAGGTTCCCGCAGGGGGAGCGCGAGGAAACGGCAGCGGAACACGAGGCCGGCATCACCCCCGTCGCCGTGCACGCGGTGTTCCCAGACCTCCGGGGTGTCGGCGGGCACCCGCAGGGAGAAGAAGCTGGTCCGTCGCGGCTGCCCCGTGTCGGGGTGGGGCTTGTCCTCCACGGCGACTCGCCCCACCACCGTCGCCGTCGACAGACCTGTTTCCTCGGCGACTTCCCGGAGGACCGCTTCCTCCAGTCCTTCGCCCGCCCCGACCCCGCCGGCAGGGACTTGGGTGCCTGCCTCCGGCATGCCCACGTGGTCGAAGACCAGGAGCTCGGGGGCCGCACGCTGTCGGACCACGTACGCGGCCACACGGATTCTCGGCTGATCCATCTCGGCAGTGTCCGTCATGAACGCCGATCGAGCCGTGGGGCCGGTACGCCTGGTGGGGTGCGCGAGGGCTCGCGGGGGTTCGCGTGGACCTATGGGAGCAGAGCGGGACCGGACTCGCGTACGAGGGACATCTCGGCGAACACCGTCTTGCCGACCGTACGGTGCTCGATGCCCCACCTGTCGGCGATGTGAGCCACGATCAGCAGCCCCCGTCCGAAGCAGTCGGTATCCACGGGCTTGCGGGTGTCGGGCAGCCGTTCCGACCGGGGGTCGGCGACCTCGATCCGCAGGACGGTCGCGGTGACCAGGAGCCGGACGCGGAAGAGGCGGTCCCGCAGAGCCCCGTGCAGCACCGCGTTGGTGGTCAACTCGCTCACCAGCAAGCCCACATCGTCGGCCAGGTCGTCGTACCCCCACTCCACGACGAGCCGCGCGGCCCTGTGTCGGCTGCGCCGGACGCTGCCGGGTGGGGGCGTGTAGCTGAGCACGTCCTCATGGAGAACGGGTTCGGGGGCGGGGATTTCCTGGGCGGGCGTCATGGACACGTACCTCCGTGGAAACGGGCGGTGGCGATGCCGAGCCGGCGCCGGGCCGGTAGGTATCCGGCGCAGGGCAGGACGGTGCACTTCCGCCGGTCGGCTCCGCTGAGCGAGCGGTGTAGCACTGAACGTAGCGATCCGAGGAGTCTGGGCACAAGTGAAACGGAGACAATTGTCCCCAACGGGGGATCGTTGTCGACGCGGACTGGGCCGGCCGCCACACTTGGCTTGTGAATCGAGCAACCCAACTCGGGAACCGGACCTCGACCGTGCTGGGCCGAAGGCTCGGTAGCGAGCTGCTTCGCCTGCGGGACGCGTCGGGCAAAACACAGCAGCAGGCCGCGCAGACGATCAGTGCTACCAACTCGAAGATCGTGAAAATGGAGCGCGGATGGGTTCCGATGCGGGACCCGGACATCCGCACCCTGTGCGAGTTCTACGGCGCCGACGACGCGAGGCTCGTCGGCCGCTTGATGGAGCTGGCCGGGCTCGACCGGGAGCGCCGCAAGGCGAAGGGCTGGTGGAACCAGTATCCGGAGCTGCGGTCGCTGGTCGAGTACGTGGCGCTGGAGGACATCGCCACCGGCATCCGCACCTGGCAAGGCGCTTTCGTTCCCGGCCTGTTGCAGACGCCGGACTATGCGCGGGCCCTCGCGGTGGGCAATGCCGAGTGGCGGGAGCCGGAAGAGATCGAGCGCTTCGTCGAAGCGAAGGTGGCTCGGCAGGCTCGCCTGGCGGATGATCAGCCCCTCGCGCTGTGGGCCATCATCGGAGAGGGCGCGCTGCGCCAGTTGGTCGGGGGACGCGAGGTGATGCGTACTCAACTTGCCCGCCTTGCCGAAGCGTCGGCGGAGCCAAATGTCACTGTGCAGGTTGTCCCGTTCCTGGCGGGGTCCCATCCGGGCATGACCAGCGCATTCAGCGTGGTTTCCTTCGCCGAACCAGGGGCGTTGGACGTGGTTTACATGGACACCACGTCGTCTACGCTGTGGTTGGAGAGCGAGACGGACGCCACCCGCCACAACGTCACGTTCGGCCGCATTGCAAGAAGCGGACTCGCTCCCCGCGATTCCATCGCTCTCATGGAGCGTATTCGCAAGGAGCTGTAGCTGTGCCCCACTTCGATTTCGTCAAGTCCAGCTACAGCAGCGGAGATGGCGAGTGCGTCGAGGTGGCCCGCAATGTCCCCGGCTCCGTGGCTGTCCGCGACTCCAAGCGCCCCGATGGCCCCGTCCTCGTCGTCGCCCCCGCCACCTGGGCGGCCTTCGCCGCCGACCCGGACCTCACGGATGAGCCTTCGGCCGCCTGATCCGCCCCGCCGGAAGGAAAGCTGAGCGCGCGGGTGACGGACTGGGATCGGATGTACGACTGCCAGGGCGACACGGAGCGTGTCCCGCGACTCCTGGACCAGGTGGAACGGGAGGACGACGCCGAGGCGTGGTGCGAACTGCGCCACCGGCTCGTGCTGGAGGACGACTGGGTGTTCCCCGCTTCCTTCGCCGCGCTGCCACGTCTGGTGCGGCTCGCGGGGACGCGTGGCCGGGCGCGCGAACTGGCGGGTGCGATCGTCCGGCGGGCGGGCTGCGACCACGGTTGCGAGGACCTGCTGGCAGGGTGCGCCGAGACGATCAGTGCGCTCGACGGACTCCTGGACCGATATCTGAGGACCCGGCCGTCCGACTACCTTCCCGCGTTCCGCGCGCTTCTCGGGGCGCGCGGGCAGTATCACTGGGCTGCCGTGCTGGACGACTTCGCGGACGACTTCTACCCGGTGGACTGTCCGCACTGCGGTGGGGAGACCACGATCGCCATCGGTGGCTACGGTCGCTGTTCCGCTGTGCGGGACTGGGATCTGGGGGACGTGGACCGCAGGGAGCTGCGGCCGGCGTCCCCGGAGGAGCTGACCGGGACCGGCCGGTGGATGTACGCGACCGCGTCCCGGGACGGTGAGCAGGTGTTGGCCGAGGGCGTGGCCCACCTCTTCGGGCGGGCCGAATGCCCGCGCTGCGACTCCGTGTTCAGCATTGCCGAGGAGTACGCGCTTGCGAACCTGCCCTCCTCCGGTGACTACCCGTCCGTCTGACGCGGTTCGCCGCGCGGTTCGCCGCTCAGTCTCGCGACGGGAGGGCGAGCCAGCGGCCGTCCTGGTACTCGGCGGGGATCTCGTCCTCCCACGGATCGATCCCGAGGCGCTCCAGCTCCTCGAACCAGCGGTCGCGCTGGGATTCCGGGAGGCGTCGTCCGCACCAGGGGCAGAAGTCGATGGTGCTCGCCGAGGTGCCGCCGTCGTGGATGATCAGCCCGTACTGCTGGAACCGGGGGTCGAACTCGACCAGCGTGTCCGGGCAGGCGAAGGGGTCGTCGTGCTGGTCGCACTCCAGGCTCGCGTACCGGGTCATCGTTTCGCAGCAGTGATCGGACACGGTCCGGCGGCTCGCTCTCATCGGGATGTCGGGTGAAGTCACCCGGCCGATCCGATTGTGCCGAATCCCTTTTTCCGCGCGCGGAGTCACCGGGGCCGAGGCGCTACCCCCGCCGCACCTCCGCCATGAAGCACCCGAACTCCACCGCCCGTACGTGCACCACTGCCACGGCCGGGTCCGCGAAGACCTCGCGCAGGGCGTGGTCCATCTCCGCCGCCCGCTCGCGCGGCAGTTCGACGAGGCCCGGCCGGCCGCTGTCCGGACTCGCCCTGCCGGCCGTCAGGGGTTCGTACGGGGCTCGGTAAGGGCGTTGACCTCGGGCGAGGGCACCCCCATCATCGACTGGTGATCATCGCTGCCGGAGGTCCGCCGGACTTCGTGCCCACTTTCATGCTGTTCGTCGGACTGGTGACGACCCTCCTGGGGGCTCTGCTCCTCTCCCCCCGGGGGGCCGCGTGGATGCGGAGCCGGGCCGAGAGCCAACGGCGGCGGGGTGTCGGCCCGCGAGCCGCTCCCCAGGCGTTCGCGCAGGAGGACGGGCCGAACCTCATGAGGATCGTCGCTCTGGTGTGGGTGATCGCGGGGCCGGTCATCGCTGTCGTGTGTGGCGCCGTGATCGTCCTCAACTGACCCTCCGAGGCGCTACCCCCGCCGCACCTCCGCCATGAAGCACCCGAACTCCACCGCCCGTACGTGCACCACTGCCACGGCCGGGTCCGCGAAGACCTCGCGCAGGGCGTGGTCCATCTCCGCCGCCCGCTCGCGCGGCAGCTCCACGAGGCGTCCGCCGAGGATGTGCCCCCGGGCGTCGTAGGCCCGAAGCACCCTTCGGGGGCCGTGGAGCGGGGCCGGGTAGCCGGAACCGGAGGCCGGGCCGCCGCAGTCCTCGGCGTGGACGAAGACCGGGCCGCATTCGTCGTACGGCCCCGGTTCGGCGCCGGTCTCCTGGGCCCAGCGGCGCAGCGGTGCGTAAGAGACGAGGACGATCCGCTCGCCCGCCTCGCTCCGGCGGAGGCAGCAGCGGAGCGGGGCGCCGCCTTCCGGGTCGGTGGTCGCCTTCCGGGCCTGGCCGGCGTCGTCCTGGAGCCGGAGCCGGTCCAGCGTCGCGGGGGCGATGGCGTGTACTTCGTACGTCGTGGTCATAGGTCCAGCGTCCCGGAGCGGAGCCCGTGGCACTGGCGGGAATCGGACGTGACGTTTCCGGAGTGCGGTGGCCCCCGCCCGATCGCGCTCCGCAGGACTCCCGGGGCTGGTACCCCGTACTCTTCTCACCCTTGCGGGCGCATGACCGTTACCGATCGGGCAACCGGGTTACTCGTGAGGCATGACACCGACCTCCGGATCACCCCAGGACAACGAAGAACCCGCCGGGCACCACCGTTCCGAGCACCGGGACGCCGGTGAGTACGCCGGCAGGGACGAGCGTGGGCAGGAGGCCGAGAACGTGGGCCCCGGCCCGGAGGTGGAGGCCAACGCTCCCGACAGCCCGACCGGTATGCCCAAACGGTCGTGGTGGGCGGTGCTGAAGCGGACGGGCAAGGAGTTCAAGGACGACGAGCTGACCGACCGGGCGGCCGGGCTCACCTACTACGGCATCCTCGCGCTCTTCCCGGCCCTGCTGGTGCTGGTATCGATTCTCGGTCTCGCCGGGGAGTCGACCACCCAGAAGGTCATGGACAACCTGAAGAAGCTGGCCCCCGGCCCGGCCCGCGACATACTGACCGACGCCGTGGAGCAGTTGCAGAACAACGGAGGCGTCGGGTCGGTCATGGCCGTGGTGGGCCTGGTGCTGGCGGTCTGGTCGGCCTCCGGCTACGTCGCGGCGTTCATCCGCTCCTCCAACGCCGTCTACGACCTGCCCGAGGGCCGCCCGGTGTGGAAGGTGCTGCCGCTGCGCTTCGGGCTGACCGTGGTCCTGATGGTGATGGCGGTGATCAGCGCGCTGATCGTCGTCTTCACCGGACCTCTCGCCCGCCGGGCGGGCGAGACGCTCGGCGTCGGGGACACCGCGCTGACGGTGTGGTCGATCGCGAAGTGGCCCGTGCTCGCCGTGCTCGTCATCCTGATGGTCGCGATCCTCTACTGGGCCGCGCCCAACGCCCGTGGCCGGGGCTTCCGCTGGATCACCCCGGGCAGCTTTCTGGCGCTGCTGATCTGGCTGGTCGCGTCGGCGGGCTTCGCCCTGTACGTCGCCAACTTCGCTTCGTACAACAAGACGTACGGAACCCTCGCCGGGGTAATCGTCTTCCTGGTGTGGTTGTGGATCACCAACCTCGCGATTCTTCTCGGTCTCGAATTCGATGCCGAGCTGAGCCGGGAGCGGGCCATCGTCGGTGGCCTTCCCGCGAACGAGGAGCCGTACGTCGAACCGCGCGACACATCCAAGTGGTCCGACGAGGACCGTCGCCGGCTCGGCTGAGACCAGGACCTGGGGCCCGGCCTACCCGGCCGGGGCCCCGGACGAGCAGAGAAGAGACGGGGCACCGGTGTACGGGACAGCGGACGACGGTACGGACTGGAGCCGGCTGAGCGGGATGGCGGCCTTGCGGCGGGGGGACCGCCTGCTGAGCCACCGGGTGGCGCGCTGGCAGTCGCCGGTGACGCGGGAGGTGCTGCCCGCCGTGGAGTCGGCGGCCGAACGCACCAAGCTGTGGTGGGCCGCCGCCGGGATCATGGCCGCCGTCGGCGGCGGCCGGCAGCGGAAGGCGGCGGTCGCCGGACTGGCCGCCATGGGACTCGCGGAACTCCTCTCCAACGGTGTGGGCAAGCAGCTCTACGAGCGCCGGAGACCGCCCGCCGAGCTGATCCCGCACGACGGCGTCCACGACCGGCCCGACAGTTCGTCGTTCCCGTCGGGCCACACCGCCGCCGCCGTCGGGTTCACCGCCGGAGTCGCCGCCGTCTCCCCGGTCGTGGGCGCGCTCTGTGCCGTCCCGGCGGCGGTGGTGGCGGTCGAGCGGGTGCAGTCCGGGGCGCACTATCCGAGCGATGTGGCCGCCGGCGCCGTCCTGGGGATGGCGAGTGCTTGGCTGATCCACCGCGCTCCGAAGCTCTGGTGGCGTCGGCTGCTCTGAGCGGGGACGGCGACCGCTACGGCGGCACGTGCATACGGCGTTCCGCCCGGGGTACCCGCGATATGGCCCATTCATGACAATCCAGCGATATGCGGCGAATGGTTTCTCCTTTTCGGGTACCGGCGCCGCGGGGGAAGGTGGCGAACGGCCATGAGCACGGTCGATCACTCTGCCGGGCCGCTTGGTTCCGGCAACGGCACGCGTACCGGCGTCAACGGTTCCGGGAACGACGCCCGTACCGGCGTCGGCGGACCGGACGGCGCCGGGAGCGCACCGGCGGACGCGTCCGTGGGGGCGCTGGTGAGTCAGGCGTCCCAGCAGCTGTCGCAACTGGTGCGGGACGAAATGCGCCTGGCCCAGGCGGAGATGACGCAGAAGGGCAAGCGGCTCGGCCTGGGCGGCGGACTGTTCGGTGGCGCGGCCGGTGTGGGGTACCTCGCGCTGGCCGCGCTGGTCGCCGCCGCGATCGCCGGGCTGGCCACCGCGCTGCCGGTGTGGGCCTCGGCCCTGATCGTGGGCGCCGTGCTGGCGGCGGTCGCGGCCGGACTGGCCCTGAAGGGCAAGAAGGAGATCGCCCTGGCCACACCCCCCAAGCCCGAGAGGGCCATCGACGACGTCAAGGCCGACATGGCAGAGATCAAGGAGAAGGCGCACCGATGAACGACATGCCCCAGTCCCGGTCTTCGCACGACGAACCCCTGACCCCCGAGGAGTTGCGGGCGAAGGCGGAGGCGACGCGCGAGCAGCTCGGCCAGACCGTCGAAGCCCTCGCGGCGAAGGCGGACGTGAAGGCTCAGGTCCAGCGGAAGGCCGAGGACGCCAAGCTCCAGGCCCGGGCCAAGGCGACACAGGCCAAGGTCCAGGCACGGCTGACGGCGATGGACGCCAAGGCGCAGGTGCGGGACAAGTCCGCCGACGCCAGGGCCCAGGTGCGGGAGAAGGCGGCGCTGGCCAGGGACCGGGCCGCCCGGATCGCCCGGGACGCGCAGGAGAAGCTTCCGCCCCCGGTGGTGGACAAGGCGGCGCGGGCCAAGGACCGGATCGGCGCGGCTGCCACGTCCCTCGCCGCGAGGGTCGAGGAGAAGACCCCGGACACGTTCGCGGAGCGGGCCGGGCGGGCTCAGCGGGCGGTCGGCGCCCGACGCGGCCCGCTGCTCGCCGGGGCCGCCGCAGCGCTGGTGTTCGTGGTGGTGGCGAAGCGCCGCGCCAAAAAGCGCTGAGGCGGCTTGAAGCGCTGAGGACGGCGTGAGGCGACGGCCGGAGGGCGGGGTGGACCGGAGTTCC
>NZ_JBHWZJ010000328.1:0-7844 GCF_042728415.1 Streptomyces sp. NPDC060198
CGTGCGGAGGGTCCGGAAGGTCAGATGCCCGCCGCGGCGGAGAGGTCGCGCCTGATTCCGGCCAGCAGCTCCGCCGCCCGGGCCCGCGCGGCGGGCAGCCCGTCCGCCGAGGCGACCGGCACGACGACCTCCAGGTAGCACTTCAGCTTCGGTTCGGTCCCGCTCGGGCGGACGATCACCCGGGCGCCGTCCAGTCGGTAGCGCAGCCCGTCGGTGGGCGGGAGCTGGGCGGATCCCTTCGACAGGTCCTCGGCCGAAGTGACCGCCAGCCCCGCGAGCTCGGCCGGCGGCCGCTCGCGGAGCCGGCGCATGGCGTCGGCGATGACCGAGAGGTCCTCCACCCGGACCGAGAGCTGGTCGGTGGCGTGCAGGCCGTGCGCGAGCGCCAGGTCGTCCAGCAGGTCGAGCAGGGAACGACCGCGCTCCTTGAGCACCGAGGCCAGCTCGGCGACGACCAGCGCGGCGGTGATGCCGTCCTTGTCCCGTACGCCGTCCGGGTCGACGCAGTAGCCGAGCGCCTCCTCGTAGCCGTACCGCAGTCCGTCCACGCGGGCGATCCACTTGAAGCCGGTCAGCGTCTCCTCGTATCCGAGACCGGCCCGGTCGGCGATCCGGCCGAGCAGCGAGGAGGAGACGATCGAGGCCGCGAGCACGCCCTCTGCGCCCCGCTCCACGAGATGCGCGGCGAGCAGCGCGCCGACCTCGTCGCCGCGCAGCATCCGCCAGCCGCCCTCGGCCGCCGGGTCCGGGACCGCGACGGCGCAGCGGTCCGCGTCCGGGTCGTTGGCGATGATCAGGTCGGGGTTCTCCCGGCGCGCGGTCGCGAACGAGAGGTCCATCGCGCCCGGCTCCTCCGGGTTCGGGAACGCGACGGTGGGGAACGCCGGGTCGGGGTCGGCCTGCTCGGCGACGAGCACCGGCGCGGGGAACCCGGCCCGCTCGAACGCCGCGGTCAGCACGGAGGTGCCGACGCCGTGCAGCGCCGTGTAGACGGTCCGGGCGGTGCGCGGGGAACCGGCGGAGAGGACGGCGTCCGTACGGGCCAGGTAGGCGTCGAGGACCTCGTCGCCGAGGACCAGCCAGCCGTCCTCGGGGCGGTCCACCCCCTTGAGCGGGCCGACCGCCGCGATGGCGGCGGCGATCTCCGCGTCGGCCGGGGGCACGATCTGCGAGCCGTCGCCGAGGTAGACCTTGTAGCCGTTGTCGCGCGGCGGGTTGTGGCTCGCGGTGACCTCGACACCCGCGACGGCCCCCAGATGCCGTATGGCGTAGGCCAGCACGGGGGTGGGCAGCGGGCGTGGCAGGACGGCGGCACGGAGTCCGGCGCCGGTCATCACGGCGGCGGTGTCCCGGGCGAAGTCGGCCGAGCGGTAGCGGGCGTCGTAGCCGACGACGACGAGTCCGTCGCCCTGGCCCCGGGCCTTGAGGTACGCGGCGAGGCCCGCGGCGGCCCGGATCACGACGGCGCGGTTCATCCGCGTCGGACCGGCGCCCAGCTCCCCGCGCAGACCGGCGGTGCCGAACTGGAGGGTGCCCGCGAAGCGCGCGGCGAGCTCGGCGCGCGCTTCGGGGGCATCGGAGTCGATCAGCCGCCCCAGCTCGTCGCGCGTCTCGGGGTCCGGGTCCTCGGCCTGCCAGGCCCTGGCCCGTTCGAGGAGGTCGTCGTCGTGCACGGGGGTCCACCTTTCGGGGATGACGGAGGGTGCCAGGTGGTGCGGCGGATTCCGGGTGGCGAGGGCCGTGGTACCGGTGCCGGACCGGCGGGTCAGGCCCGGTACCGGGCGGCCCGGAAGCCGCCGGTCCGGCCGGTCAGATGCGTTCGAGCACGCGGGCCAGCAGGTCGCCCATGCGCGCGGCCGAGTCCCGGCCGGCCTGCAGGACCTCTTCGTGGTTGAGCGGCTCGCCGGACAGGCCGGCGGCGAGGTTGGTCACCAGCGAGATGCCGAGCACCTCCGCGCCGGCCTCGCGCGCGGCGATGGCCTCCAGCACGGTGGACATGCCCACCAGGTCGCCGCCCATCGCGCGGACCATGCCGATCTCGGCCGGGGTCTCGTAGTGCGGGCCGGGGAACTGCACGTACACGCCCTCCTCCAGGGAGGGGTCGATCTCCTGGCAGAGCGCCCGCAGCCGGGGGGAGTACAGGTCGGTCAGGTCGACGAAGTTGGCGCCGATGATCGGGGAGGTGGCGGTGAGGTTGATGTGGTCCCCGATCAGCACCGGCTGGCCGGGGCGCATGCCCTCGCGCAGACCGCCGCAGCCGTTGGTCAGCACGACCGTCCGGCAGCCGGCGGCCACGGCCGTGCGGACCCCGTGGGCGACGGCGGCGACGCCGCGGCCCTCGTAGAAGTGGGTGCGGCCGAGGAAGACCAGCACGCGCTTCTCGCCGATGCGGTACGAGCGGACCGTGCCGCCGTGTCCCTCGACCGCCGGGGGCGGGAATCCGGGCAGGTGCGTCACCGGGAACTCGGCGTCCGGGGTACCCAGCGCATCGCCCGCCGGCCCCCACCCGGACCCCATCACGAGGACCACGTCGTGGGTCTCGGCGCCGGTCAGCTCCCGCAGCCTGGCGGCGGCCTCCGCGGCCACCGCGTGCGGGTCGTCCTGGATGTTGTCCGGAATAACAGATGCGTTCACCGGACGAGGGTAACCGCTGATTCCCTACGCGCGTAGATGGACGGGCGCACAGTCTGTCCGCTCCTATCGTGTTTTCGTACGACGAAGAGGGTGCAGGGCCGGGGCGCGGAAAGGGCGAGTGGAGTGCGCGGGGTCCTCGGACCCTTGCGCCCACAGGGTCAGCAGGGGCGCTTGCGCAGTTCCATGACGTAGTCGTGCGGGGCCCCGGCGGACTCCGCCGCGTCGGCCACCTCGCCGAGATAGCGGGCGGAGGGCAGACCGCCCTCGTAACCGTTGAGCACGTACATCCAGGCCGGTTCCTCGCCGTCCAGGGTGTGCACGCGCACCCGCATCCGCCGGTAGATGTCGAGACCGACGCCCTCCCAGCGGTCCAGGGAGTCCTCGTCCATCGGCGCCACGTCGTACAGGGCGACGAAAACCTGGGAGCGCGGCGCTTCGACGACCGTCGCCAGCGCGCCTTCCCAGCCCATCTGCTCCCCGCCGAAGGTCAGCCGCCAGCCGTTGAGCCAGCCCGTACCGCGCAGCGGGGAATGCGGTGCGCGGCGCGTCATCAGCCGCGCGTCGAGGTTGCCGGCGTACGCGGCGTAGAGCGACATGAGTCCGAGGGTACGGGAGATGCGGAGCGACGTGCCGAACTCCGTGCAGGAACAGCCCGGGAGAGGGAACGCCCGCGGGCGGCGGGCCGGTGTCCGCGCCACCCCGCCCGAGCTGCGAGGACGGCTCCGGCGCCCGGATGGAGGGACCCGGGGCGAAGCACTTTGGCGGGTGCGGGACAATGGAGTACGTACTGCATTCCCCCGGGGCGATCCCCCGGACCCCGGCCGGGACGGCAGACGGCCGCGGGATGACACCACGCGAGGCGGACATTTCGTGACCAGGATCGTGATCATCGGCGGCGGCCCCGGCGGCTACGAGGCGGCACTGGTCGGCACCCAGCTCGGGGCGGAGGTCACCGTCGTCGACTGCGACGGTCTCGGCGGAGCTTCCGTGCTCACCGACTGCGTCCCCTCGAAGACCCTGATCGCCACCGCCGAGGTGATGACGACCTTCGACTCCTCCTACGAGGAGCTGGGCATCATCGTCGCCGACGACACCCCGGCCCTGGAGCAGGCCGCCCGGGTCGTCGGGGTCGACCTCGGCAAGGTCAACCGGCGTGTCAAGCGCCTCGCGCTCGCCCAGTCCCACGACATCACCGCCTCCGTCACCCGGGCCGGCGCCCGGGTGATGCGCGGACGCGGCCGGCTGGAGGGCCTCCAGGCCGCCGACGGCTCCCGCCAGGTCGTGGTGACCGCCGCCGACGGCAGCGAGGTGCGCCTCACCGCCGACGCGGTGCTGATCGCCACCGGCGGCCACCCCCGCGAGATCCCGGACGCGCAGCCCGACGGCGAGCGCATCCTCAACTGGACCCAGGTCTACGACCTCGACGAGCTCCCCGAGGAGCTCATCGTGGTCGGCTCCGGTGTCACCGGCGCCGAGTTCGCCGGCGCCTATCAGGCGCTCGGCTCCCGGGTCACCCTCGTCTCCTCCCGCGACCGGGTGCTGCCGGGAGAGGACCCCGACGCCGCCGCCGTGCTGGAGGACGTGTTCCGCCGGCGCGGCATGAACGTCATGGCCCGCTCGCGCGCCGAGGCCGCCAAGCGCCTCGGCGACCGGGTCGAGGTCACCCTCTCGGACGGTCGTGTCATCTCCGGAACGCACTGTCTGATGGCGGTCGGCGCGATCCCGAACACCGAGGGCATGGGGCTGGAGGAGGCCGGCGTCCACCTCAAGGAGTCCGGCCACATCAAGACCGACAAGGTCTCCCGCACCAGTGCCCCCGGCGTCTACGCCGCCGGTGACGTCACGGGCGTCTTCGCGCTGGCCTCGGTCGCCGCGATGCAGGGCCGCATCGCGATGTACCACTTCCTCGGCGACGCGGTGGCTCCGCTGAACCTGAAGACCGTCTCCTCCAACGTCTTCACCGACCCGGAGATCGCCACCGTCGGCTACACCCAGGCCGACGTGGACGCCGGCAAGATCGAGGCCCGCGTCGTCAAGCTCCCGCTGCTGCGCAACCCGCGCGCCAAGATGCTCGGCATCCGCGACGGCTTCGTCAAGATCTTCTGCCGCCCGGGCACCGGCATCGTGGTCGGCGGCTGTGTCGTCGCGCCGCGCGCCAGCGAACTCATTCATCCGATTTCGGTCGCGGTCGACAACAACTTGACGGTGGAACAGATCGCGAACGCGTTCACCGTGTACCCGTCCCTGTCGGGTTCGATCGCCGAGGTGGCGCGTCAGCTGCACACCCGGAAGCTCGACGGCGAGGCCTAGTCACCCCGTGCGATCGGTCCCGCACGTCGGCAACCGCCGTCGCTGCGGGGCCTGTTGGGGAAGTGGACGGATCACGCGTGACCGCTCTCCGACCGGTTGTGTGCATGTTCCAGTCAATCTGGCGGCAACTGGCGGCGACTACGCGGGCGAGTCTGACAACATCGGTTTCGCGTATATCACTTGGTTACCCACTTCGTTGCCAACTTCTGCAAATCGGCCCAATGCGCTGAAAACGCGCGTGGGTCGGGTTACTGTCAGTTCTGTGTTCGCTGCAGAACGTCGTCAATTGATCCTCGAAATGGTGCGTGCCAACGGGGCGGTATCGCTCCGTGAGCTCGCCCGCGTCGTCCAGACCTCCGAAGTGACCGTACGGCGGGACGTGCGGGCACTGGAGGCAGAAGGACTCCTCGACCGTCGGCACGGCGGTGCGGTCTTGCCGGGCGGTTTTACGCGGGAGTCCGGTTTTCCGCAGAAATCCCATCTCTCGTCCGCGGAGAAGACGGCCATCGCCGATGTGGCGGCCGGCCTGGTCGGTGAGGGCGAAGCCATCGTCGTCGGGGCCGGAACCACCACGCAGGAGCTGGCCCGCCGGCTCGCGCGGGTGCCCGGCCTGACCGTCGTGACCAACTCCCTGCTGGTCGCCCAGGCGCTGGCCCACGCCAACCGCGTGGAGGTGGTGATGACCGGGGGCACCCTGCGCGGGAGCAACTACGCTCTGGTCGGCAGCGGCGCCGAGCAGTCCCTCCAGGGGCTGCGGGTCTCCCGGGCCTTCCTCTCCGGGAGCGGGCTGACGGCCGAACGCGGGCTCTCCACGTCCAACATGCTCTCGGCCAGCGTCGACCGGGCGCTGGTGCAGGCCGCCGCCGAGGTGGTCGTCCTCGCCGACCACACCAAGCTGGGCGCCGACACCATGTTCCAGACGGTACCGACGGAGCTGGTCACCCGGCTGGTCACGGACGGACCTCCGCCGCACGACGAGCGGGCCGCCGCCGAGATCCAGGCCCTGGCCGATCAGGGCGTGGAGATCATCCTCGCGGGCGGTGACGCCGACTCCGGTCCCACCGGCTTGGAGAGCGCCCCGCCGAACGGCAGACCCCGGCGCGACATGCCGCTGCCGGGCCAGCGCCGCACCCAGAACGGCGGCCTGGGACAGCAACTGCGCGGCGCCGCGGCGCTCGCCGACCCCGGACCCCCGGAGCGCGCCCGCGTCGCGGACCTGCGGCGGCGCTGAGGGTCGGTTCTGCCGACGCCCCGGCGTGCGTTGCGGCGGCGGGGCCCCGACATCAGGGTTCACCGGTCGGGATCGGGCCACGTCGCCACCAGGGCCCGCGGGTCCGGGAAGCGGGGGCCGGAGACCATCTCCCGGATGGTCTCGCCGTTGAGCCGGCACACCTGTTCCGGGCCGTCGTCGCCCGCGTCGAACAGGCAGCACACTCCGCCGGCGGCGGCGGTGAGGCCGGTGGACACCTTCCCGATGTTGGCGGACCGCGCGAACAGGCGGCTCATCCGCGACGTCGTCGCCCAGCACTCCACCGACGGGGGGCCGGGGTGCAGGAAGGACCCGAACCGGACCGTCACGTAGACGTAGCCGATCTGGACACCCGTCCGCCCGGGGTCCGGGGCCGTACGCATCGACGAACTCCCGGAGCGTGTCGTCGAGTTCGGCCATGAGGGGCGTGTCCAATTCGAACGTGCCTCCCGTGGAGCCGTCGACGGGATCGCTCGTGAAGCGGGACGTGAACGGGAGGACGAGCCGGTCACCGCCGGGCAGGGTGACGTCGAGCGGAGGCGCGGTACGGTCCGGTGGCGCCAGTCCGGCCAGGTGGGTCGGTGCCCGGGTGACGTTCCGGGGCGGCAGGCAGACGTCGTAGCCGTAGTCCGACCCCAGGCTTCCCCCTCCGCCGGAACGAACCGCACCCGCTCACGGTCTGCCCCCGCGGTGCCTCCCGATTCCGGTGCCACCACCGCTCTTTGCCCGGATCGAACCGGGACGCATGCCTGCCGGGCACGACCGGGCTCCCGGTGCGGTACCGGCCCTCAGCCGCCCAACGCCCTGTCCGTCGTCTCCGGCCTGCTCTTGAGCCCCTGGAGCGTCAGCAGGAGCAGCCGGTCGGCCAACCCGGGGTCCTCGGGGTTCTGCTCGGCGGCCAGCGCGACGGCATTGGTCAGCTGCATCAGATCGTCGATCGACGCGTCCGCCCGCACGGCCCCGCTCTCCTGCGCCCGTGCCAGCAGCCGGGCCCCCGCCTCGCGCAGCGGTACGTGACAGGGGGCCAGGGCCGAGGAATCGTCCCGCGAGGCGGAGAGCAGCGCCTGGGCCAGTCCCCGGTACTCGCCCGCGTGCCGGACGATGCAGCCGAGCCACTCCACCAGGGCATGGCAGGGCCGCTCGGCCCGTGCCAGGGCGTTCGAGCGGTCGAGCAGGTCCGCCAGCGCGTCCTGGAAGACCGCGTTCATCAGCGCGGGCCGGGTGGGGAAGTGCCGGTACAGCGTGCCGATCCCGACGCCCGCGCGCCGGGCGAGGTCCTCCAGCGAGGCGTCGGTGCCCTGTTCGGCGAAGAGCGTGCGGGCCTCGCCGACCAGCCGGTCGTGGTTGCGGCGGGCGTCGGCCCGCATCGGGCGTCCGGGTGCGGGAGTGGGCACGGGTGAAGCCGGCCCGGTCCCGTCGGGGTCCGGAGTCGGTGCCGTGCTCGGCTGCGTCACGCTGGCCATGGTGGGGCGTCCTCCCGGGTTTCCTCGGCTCCAGGATGCCACCGCCCTCCGGCGGACCCGCCCCCGGACCGGGGCCTGGGCCCTCAAGCGTGTTGCGAAAGTCCCGCCTGTCCTGCGACGCCCGGCACGCACGCTCGCCGCGTTGTCGGGATCACCCCGATACATCCAGTATCGGGGCGACCCTCCGC
>NZ_JBHWZJ010000329.1:0-7835 GCF_042728415.1 Streptomyces sp. NPDC060198
GGGAACGTGCGTTCCCCGCCCGCCCCTCGGGCGTGTCTCAGCGGACCGGGTGTCCGGCTTCCCGCAGGGCGCCCTTGACCTCGGAGATCCGCAGATCGCCGAAGTGGAAGACGGAGGCGGCGAGGACCGCGTCGGCCCCGGCGTCCACGGCGGGCGCGAAGTCGGCGAGCCGGCCGGCGCCCCCGGAGGCGATGACGGGGACGGTGACGTGGGCGCGTACCGCCTTGATCATCTCGGTGTCGTAGCCGTCCTTGGTGCCGTCGGCGTCCATCGAGTTGAGCAGGATCTCGCCCGCGCCGAGCTCGGCGGCCCGGTGCGCCCACTCGACGGCGTCGATGCCGGTGCCCTTGCGACCGCCGTGCGTGGTGACCTCGAAGGTGCCCTCCGGGGTGCGGCGGGCGTCGACGGAGAGCACGAGGACCTGGCTGCCGAAGCGTTCGGCGATCTCGCGGATCAGCTCCGGGCGGGCGATGGCGGCGGTGTTGACGCCGACCTTGTCCGCACCGGCGCGCAGCAGCTTGTCGACGTCCTCGGGGGTGCGGACGCCGCCGCCGACGGTGAGCGGGATGAAGACCTGCTCGGCGGTGCGGCGGACCACGTCGTAGGTGGTCTCCCGGTCACCGCTGGAGGCGGTGATGTCCAGGAAGGTCAGCTCGTCGGCGCCCTCGGCGTCGTACAGCTTGGCCATCTCGACGGGGTCGCCCGCGTCGCGCAGGTTCTGGAAGTTGACGCCCTTGACGACCCGGCCCTTGTCGACGTCCAGGCAGGGGATCACGCGTACGGCGAGGCTCATCGGTCGCCTCCGCGGAACGCCTCGACCTCGACCTCGACGACCAGGCTGGGGTCGACGAAGCCGGAGACGATGAGCATCGTGGCGACCGGCCGCACGTCGTCGAAGAGCTCTTTGTGGGCGCGGCCCACGTCGTCGACGTCCCGGGCGTGCGTGAGGTACATGCGGGTACGCACGACGTCCTCGCGGCCGAGGCCGGCCTGTGCAAGGGCGGCGAAGGCGACCTCGAAGGAGGCGACGGCCTGCTCGTAGGGGGAGCCGGCCGAGATTTCGCCCTTGACGACGGAGGTGCAGCCGGCCACCAGGACGAGGCCGCCGGGGAGTTCGACGGCGCGGGCGTAGCCGAACTTCTCCTCCCAGGGCGCGCCGGACTGGATCCGGCGCACGCCGGACGCGGGTGCGGAGTCCGCCGGTGCGGAAGCCGCGGGCACGGAGTCCGTCATGCGGCGACCGCCTTGAGCGCCTCTTCCAGGGTGAACGCCTCGGCGTAGAGCGCCTTGCCGACGATCGCGCCCTCGACGCCTTCCGGCACCAGCAGGGAGATCGCGCGCAGGTCGTCCAGCGAGGAGACACCGCCGGAGGCGACGACCGGGCGGTCGGTGGCGGCGCAGACGTCCCGGAGCAGGCCGAGGTTGGGGCCCTGGAGGGTGCCGTCCTTGGCGATGTCGGTGACGACGTAGCGGGAGCAGCCCTCGGAGTCGAGGCGGGCGAGGGTCTCGTAGAGGTCGCCGCCGTCGCGGGTCCAGCCGCGGCCGCGCAGGGTGGTGCCGCGGACGTCGAGGCCGACCGCGATCTTGTCGCCGTACTGGGCGATGACCTTGGCGACCCACTCGGGGGTCTCCAGGGCGGCGGTGCCGAGGTTGACGCGGCGGCAGCCGGTGGCGAGGGCGGCCTCCAGCGAGGCGTCGTCGCGGATACCGCCGGAGAGCTCGACCTTGATGTCCATGGCACCGGCGACCTCGGCGATCAGCGCGCGGTTGTCACCGGTGCCGAAGGCGGCGTCGAGGTCGACCAGGTGCAGCCACTCGGCGCCGGCGGACTGCCAGGCGAGGGCCGCCTCCAGCGGGGAGCCGTAGGAGGTCTCGGAGCCGGACTCGCCGTGCACGAGGCGGACGGCCTGTCCGTCGCGGACGTCGACGGCGGGAAGGAGTTCAAGCTTCGGCATTACAGCGTCTCGATCCAGTTGGTCAGCAGCTCGGCACCGGCGTCGCCGGACTTCTCGGGGTGGAACTGGGTGGCCCACAGCGCGCCGTTCTCCACGGCCGCCACGAACCGCTCTCCGTGCGTGGCCCAGGTGACGCGGGGGGCGCGGATGTGGGCGTTGGTGACTTCGAGGGTCCAGTCGTGCGCCGCGTAGGAGTGCACGAAGTAGTACCGGGCCTCGGGGTCGAGTCCGGCGAAGAGCTTGCTGTCCTCGGGTGCCTCGACGGTGTTCCAGCCCATGTGCGGGACCACGTCCGCCTTGAGCGGGCCGACGGTGCCGGGCCACTCGTCCAGGCCCTCCGTCTCCACCCCGTGCTCGATGCCCCGCTCGAAGAGGACCTGCATCCCGACGCAGATGCCCATCACCGGGCGGCCTCCGGAGAGACGGCGGCCGATGATCCAGTCGCCGCGGGCTGCCTTGAGACCGCCCATGCAGGCGGAGAAGGCGCCGACGCCGGGGACCAGGAGCCCCTCGGCGTTCATCGCCTTGTCGTAGTCACGCGTTATCTCGACGTCCGCGCCGACCCGGGCGAGCGCCCGCTCGGCGGACCGGACGTTGCCGAAGCCGTAGTCGAAGACGACGACCTTCTTCTTCTCGCTCACGATGTCCTCAGTCCCACAGTCCCTGGATCCGCAGCACGCCCGCGACCAGGCACAGCGCGGACGCGATGCAGAGCAGCACGACGACGCCCTTGGGCATGCCCTGCTTGGCGAAGGAGTAGACGCCGCCGGCCAGGAAGAGGCCGACGACGATCAGAATGGTGTTGAGGCCGGTCACAGGGCGCCCTTCGTGGAAGGCAGGATTCCGGCCGCACGCGGGTCGCGTTCGCTGGCGTAGCGCAGGGCCCGGGCGAGGGCCTTGAACTGGCACTCCACGATGTGGTGGGCGTTGCGGCCGTACGGGACGTGGACGTGCAGGGCGATCTGGGCCTGCGCGACGAAGGACTCCAGGATGTGGCGGGTCATCGTGGTGTCGTACTCGCCGATCATCGGCGCCATCTTCTCCGGCTCGGTGTGCACCAGGTAGGGGCGGCCGGAGAGGTCGACGGTGACCTGGGCGAGCGACTCGTCCAGCGGGACGGTGCAGTTGCCGAAGCGGTAGATGCCGACCTTGTCGCCGAGCGCCTGCTTGAAGGCGGCGCCGAGGGCGAGGGCGGTGTCCTCGATGGTGTGGTGCGAGTCGATGTGCAGGTCGCCCTCGGTCTTGACCGTGAGGTCGAAGAGGCCGTGGCGGCCGAGCTGGTCGAGCATGTGGTCGTAGAAGCCGACGCCGGTGGCGACGTCGACCTTCCCGCTGCCGTCGAGGTTGATCTCGACCAGTACGGAGGTTTCCTTGGTGGTGCGCTCCACGCGGCCCACGCGGCTCTCGCCCGTCATGCGGCTCTCGCCCGTCATGCGTCGTGCTCCTTCTTGATTTCGCGAACCGCATCGAGGAACGCGTCGTTCTCTGCCGGGGTCCCCGCGGTCACCCGCAGCCATCCCGGTACGCCGTTGTCCCGGACCAGGACGCCCCGGTCGAGGATCGCCCGCCAGACGGCGTGGCTGTCCTCGAAGCGTCCGAACTGGACGAAGTTGGCGTCCGATTCGGTGACCTCGTAGTCCAGGGACCGGAGTTCGGCGACGATCCGGTCCCGCTCGCCCTTGAGCCGCTCGACGTACCCGAGGAGCGTATCGGTGTGCTCCAGGGCGGCCAGCGCGGTGGCCTGGGTGACGGAGGACAGGTGGTACGGCAGGCGTACCAGCTGGACGGCGTCGACCACGGCGGCGTCGGCGGCGAGGTAGCCGAGGCGCAGCCCGGCGGCGCCGAACGCCTTCGACATGGTGCGGGAGAGCACCATGTTCGGACGGCCTTCGATCAGCGGGAGCAGCGAGGCGCGGTGGCTGAACTCGCCGTACGCCTCGTCGACGACGACGAGGGAGGGCCGGGCGGCCTGCGCCGCGTCGTACAGCGCGAGGACGGTGTCGGCCTCGACGGCGGTGCCGGTGGGGTTGTTCGGGGAGGTGATGAAGACGACGTTCGGGCGGTGTTCGGCGATGGCCTTCTCCGCCGCCTCCACGTCGATGGTGAAGTCCTCGTTGCGCGGGCCGGAGATCCAGCCGGTGCCGGTGCCGCGCGCGATGAGGGCGTGCATCGAGTACGAGGGCTCGAAGCCGATGGCGGTGCGGCCGGGGCCGCCGAACGCCTGCATCAGCTGCTGGATGACCTCGTTGGAGCCGTTCGCCGCCCAGACCTGGGCGGTGGTGACCTCGTGGCCGGCGGTGCGGCTGAGGTAGCCGGCGAGCCCGGTGCGCAGTTCGACGGCGTCCCGGTCCGGGTAGCGGTTGAGGTCGCGGGCGGCCTCGCGGACGCGTTCGGCGATCCGCTCGACGAGGGCCTCGGGCAGCGGGTAGGGATTCTCGTTGGTGTTCAGCCGGACGGGTACGTCGAGCTGGGGGGCACCGTACGGGGACTGGCCGCGCAGCTCCTCCCGGATGGGGAGGTCGTCGATGCCGACGGGGCGGGTGGTGCTGGTGGTGCTGTCGTCTCTCACGCCTGCGGGACCTTCCAGCCGAACCGTGCCTTGAGTGCCGCGCCGTGGGCGGGGAGGTCCTCCGCCTCGGCGAGGGTCACCACGTGGTGGGTGACCTCGGCCAGTGCGTCGCGGGTGTAGTCGACGACGTGGATGCCGCGCAGGAAGGACTGCACGGAGAGACCCGAGGAGTGACAGGCGCAACCGCCGGTGGGCAGTACGTGGTTGGAGCCGGCGCAGTAGTCGCCGAGGGAGACCGGCGACCAGGGGCCGACGAAGATCGCGCCGGCGTTGCGTACGCGGTCGGCGACGGCGGCGGCGTCGGCGGTCTGGATCTCCAGGTGCTCGGCGCCGTACGCGTCGACCACCTTCAGGCCGTCCGCGAGGTCGCGGACGAGGACGATCGCGGACTGCCGGCCGGCGAGCGCGGGCGCGATGCGGTCGGTGACGTGCTTGGAGGCGGCGACCTGGGGCGCGAGTTCGGCCTCGGTGGCGGCGGCGAGTTCCTCGGAGTCGGTGACGAGGACCGCGGCGGCCATCGGGTCGTGCTCGGCCTGGCTGATCAGGTCGGCGGCGACGTGCACCGGGTCGGCGGTCGAGTCCGCGAGGATCGCGATCTCGGTGGGCCCGGCTTCGGCGTCGATGCCGATGCGGCCCTTGAGGAGGCGCTTGGCGGCGGCGACGTAGATGTTGCCGGGGCCCGTGACGAGGTTCACCGGGCGGCAGCCGTCCTCACCCTCGGTGCCGTAGGCGAAGAGGGCGATGGCCTGGGCGCCGCCGGCGGCGTACACCTCGTCCACGCCGAGCAGCGCGCAGGCGGCCAGGATGGTGGGGTGCGGCAGGCCGCCGAACTCCTTCTGCGGCGGGGAGGACACGGCGATGCCCTCGACCCCTGCCTCCTGGGCCGGGACGACGTTCATGACGACGGAGGACGGGTAGACCGAGCGTCCGCCGGGGACGTAGAGGCCGACGCGCTCGACGGGCACCCACTTCTCGGTGACCGTGCCGCCGGGGACGACCTGGGTGGTGTGGGTGGTGCGGCGCTGCTCGCGGTGGACGAGGCGGGCGCGGCGGATCGACTCCTCCAGCGCGGCGCGCACGGCGGGGTCGAGGTCGCGCAGCGCGTCCGCGAGCGCGGCGGCCGGCACCCGGAGCGATGCGGGCCGTACGCCGTCGAATTTCTCTCCCCACTCGATCACCGCTGCCGAGCCACGATGGCGTACGTCCTCGCAGATGGGCCGCACCGTCTCCAGGGCGGCTTCCACGTCGAACTCGGCACGGGGCAGCAGGTCGCGCAAGGGGGCGCCCTCGGGGAGGACGTCGCCGCGCAGATCGATTCGAGAGATCACACCCCCAATTCTCTCAGACCGCCCGAGCCGTCCGGTCGGCCGTATCAGTGGCTGATACATATCTCCGTCACCCTGTGTTCCGTTTTCCGTTCATACGGTCACACAGGGGGAAGAACGGCAGTAGGTCGTGTCCGGCCACGCGCGTCGGATCGGCGGGCGGTCTCCGGTGCGGCGCGTGGCGAAACGGGGGACCGCCCGAGTAGCGGATGCTCGGGCGGTCCGACGAACCGCGAGGTGCCGCACCGGCCACCGCCCGCCCGGCGGGAACGGCCGGACACGACCCAGGGCGTGTGCACAGGGAGGTCGGGAGTGACGGAGCCGCACGAGAGCGACATCCCGGAAGGACTCAGCGCCGCGGAGCTGGGCATGTGGCAGTCCTTCCGGAACGGGACAACCTTCGATCTGCGCACCCACGACCCCGAACGCGACGATCCGTTCGGCCCGCACATGTGGGGGCCGGGGCGGAGCGTCGGCGCCAGGGTCGTGGCGAGGCTGCTGCTGAGCGGTCCACCGGCGAGGCCGGGGCGGGTGGCGGCGCTGAAGCTCAGGGGCGTACGCGTCACGGGCAAGCTGGATCTGGCCGGCGGCCGGGTCTCGCCGTACGTCGAGCTCACCGGCTGCCGGTTCGAGCAGGAGGTGGTCTTCCCCGAGTGCCACTTCACGACGCTGCGGATGGTCGGCTGCGCGATGCCACGGCTTGAGGCGGCCCGGCTGCACACCGAGGGCGATCTCCATCTGCCGCGCTGCCGGGTCGACCGGGGCGTGCGTCTGACGGACGCCCAGATCGGTACGGACCTGCTGATCAACCAGATCAGCGTCGGCTGCGACCGGCGGGGCCGGGCCATCGCCGCCGACGGGCTGACCGTGGCGCAGGACCTCCAGGCGGAGATGATCGAGACGTACGGCGAAGTCAGCCTGCGCGGGGCGACGGTGGGCGGCTCGCTGAGCCTGCGCGGCAGCCGGCTGCGGGCGGCGGACGGGCGCAAGGCGCTGAACGCACCGCAGTTGAGGGTGGAGCGGACGCTCTACCTGACCGAGGCATGGGTGAGCACCGAGACGGGGAACCAGGGCACCACTCCCCCGTACGGCATCGTGCACGGCCCGACCTCGGACCTGACGCCCGCCCGCGGTTCGCGCTCGCAGATCTTCGAGTGCCGGGGCGGGGTCCGGCTCGACGACGGGCGGTTCGGGGACGTGCTGGACCTGCATCTGGCGCGGTTCGTGCTGGAGCCGCAGGAGGAGCTGTCGCTGCGCCGGATCGTGGTGCCCGAGCTGCGGTTCAGCCTGGAGCGTCCCGAGGAGGGCCGGGTCGTGCTGAACGGCGCGCGGGTGGTCACGCTGATCGACCTGTCGAGCAGCTGGCCGGGACCGGGTGGTCTGGCGATGGGCGGGTTCGTCTACGAGAACCTCGTCCCGTACGGCCACTTCCCGCTCTCCCGCCGGCTGGAGTGGGTGCTCGCCGCCACCCCGGAGTACGTCCCCGAACCGTACGAGCGGCTGGCGACCGTGCTGCGCAACTGCGGCGAGGACGCGGACGCCCGGGAGGTGCTGCTCGCCAAGCAGCGCAGGCGCCGGGAGACCTTGCCGATCGCCGGGAAACTGTGGGGTTTCCTCCAGGACTGGACGGTGGCGTACGGCTACCGGCCGGGGCGGGCGGCGGTGTGGATGGCCGTCCTCTGGGCGGCGAGCACCCTGGCTTTCTCCCAGCACCAGCCGGAGTCGATCAAGGGGGACGAGCACCCGGAGTGGAATCCGGCGCTCTACGCGCTCGATCTCCTGATCCCGGTGATCGGGCTCGGCCAGGACGGCTACTGGCGCATGACGGGCGGCTGGCAGTGGGGGGCCGCCGGACTGGTGCTGGTGGGGTGGGTTCTGGCCACCACGGTGGCAGCCGGGGCCTCCCGGCTGCTGAGCCGGGGGTGACGGCGAGAGGGCGGAAGCGGGGGTGAGGGCGCGCCTCGGCCCCGCCCCCGGCTTCCGGGC
>NZ_JBHWZJ010000330.1:0-7832 GCF_042728415.1 Streptomyces sp. NPDC060198
CCGCCGCACCGATCACTCGGTGCGGCGGCCCTCCGCCGTGGCGGCGCGTCGCGCGTCAGCGCACGTCGCCCATGAGCTTCTTCACCTTGCCGCGGTACATGTAGATCGCGACGCCCGCGAGGACCGCGAGCGCGGCCTGCAGGGTGACGATGCCGGTGCCGTTGAGGTCCACGCCCGCGATGGAGAGCAGGCCGGTGGTGCAGTCGCCCGCGGTGACCGCGAGGAACCACACACCCATCATCTGGCTGGCGTACTTGGCCGGAGCCATCTTCGTGGTGACCGAGAGGCCGACCGGGGAGAGCGTCAGCTCACCGACGGTCTGCACGAAGTAGATCGCGACCAGCCACATCGCGGCGGCCTGGTGGCCGTCGGTGGCGATGGTCAGCGGCGCCAGGAAGAGGAAGAACGACGCACCGACCAGCACCAGGCCGGAGCTGAACTTCACGATCGTGCTCGGCTCCTTGCCGCGGCGGTTCAGCGCCATCCAGAAGGCGGCGAAGACCGGTGCCAGGGCCATGATCAGGACCGGGTTGACCGACTGGTACCAGGAGACCGGGAACTCCCAGCCGAACACCGTGTTCCGCGCCGACGACTCGGCGAAGATCGCCATCGTCGAGCCGCCCTGGTCGTAGATCATCCAGAAGAGCGCGGCGGCGACGAAGAACCAGATGTAGCCGGAGACCTTCGACTGCTCGGTGGCGCTCAGGTCCTTGTCGCGCTTGATGCGCGCGAGGACCATGACCGGGATGACCAGACCGGCCACCGTGATCGGGACCAGCAGCCAGTTCAGCGTGTAGACGCCGGTGGCGACCGTGACGATGTAGAAGACGGCGGCGATCGCCAGCCAGATCATCGACTTGCGCAGCGTGGAGGCGCGCTCCTTGGCCGAGAGCGGCTTCGGAGTCTCGAAGCTGCGCGCGTCCAGGTGGCGGCTGCCGAGCAGGAACTGGGCGACACCCAGCGCCATGCCGAGGGCGGCGAGGGCGAAGCCGAGGTGCCAGTTGACGTTCTCGCCGACGGTGCCGATCACCAGCGGGGCCGCGAAGCCGCCGAGGTTGATGCCCATGTAGAAGATCGTGAAGCCACCGTCGCGACGCGGGTCGTCCGGGCCGTCGTAGAGGTGGCCGACCATCGTCGAGATGTTGGACTTCAGCAGGCCGGACCCGATGGCCACGAGCCCGAGGCCGACGAAGAACGTGCCCTCGGAGGGCAGGGCCAGTACGAGGTGACCGACCATGATCACCGCGCCGGCGACGGCCACGGTTTTGCGCGGACCCCAGACCCGGTCGCCGAACCAACCGCCGGGCATCGCCAGCAGGTAGACGAGCGACAGGTAGACCGAGTAGATCGCCGTCGCCGTGGCCGGGTTCATGTGGAGCCCGTTGGGAGCGATCAGGTAAAGGGGGAGCAGGGCCCTCATGCCGTAGTAGGAGAAACGCTCCCACATCTCGGTCATGAAGAGCGTGGCCAGGCCGCGGGGGTGGCCGAAGAAGGTCGCCCCGCCGGTCTGGCCGGCGGTTTCCTTCGTCAGGCTGGACGCCATGGTCGATCCTTGCTGATGGGGACGTGTCACCGCCGTGGAAGCGGGGACGCGCCCGGTGGGGGGTAGCCGGCACCGACGCGTTCAGGGCCCCTGCCCCTCGCCTGAAAGGGGACTCACTCCGCCTTCCGTCCTCGTGGGGAGGTAAGGAGACGGGGGACCGACCGCATCGGGATCCACGCCCGGTGCGCATCCTCGCGCTCCGGGCCCGGCCCACAGGTCATTCACTCGTTGTCAAGACTGGCGGGAACCAGCCCGCACATGAAAGGGACCTTCGGCGCGAAACGCTGCCCAAAGGTCCCCATTAGTGCAACAGGCGTCGCAACACCATACGACACGACCTTGCACCATATGGAAGAGTATGAGACATCGATCACAGGTAGGACTGGAACCACAGTCGATCTTTCGAAGGTCTCTACGGGGATGGCCCCTTGGTCCGAAGGCGTTTTCCGGGGCCTCACTCCGGGCCCCCCTCGCGGACTACCATCACCCCATGACCCGTGTACTGCTCGCCGAGGACGACGCATCCATCTCGGAGCCGCTGGCCCGCGCCCTGCGTCGGGAGGGTTACGAGGTCGAGGTCCGTCAGGACGGCCCGACCGCGCTCGACGCCGGACTCCAGGGCGGCGTCGACCTGGTCGTCCTCGACCTGGGACTGCCCGGAATGGACGGTCTCGAAGTAGCCCGTCGGCTCCGCGCCGACGGCCACGCCGTGCCCATCCTGGTGCTGACCGCCCGCGCCGACGAGGTCGACACGGTGGTCGGCCTGGACGCCGGCGCCGACGACTACGTCACCAAGCCCTTCCGGCTCGCGGAGCTCCTGGCCCGCGTCCGCGCTCTGCTGAGGCGCGGTGCCGCCGAGCCCGCCCCGCAGCCCGCCACCCACGGCGTGCGGATCGACGTCGAGTCGCACCGCGCCTGGATGGGTGACGAGGAACTCCAGCTCACCGCGAAGGAGTTCGACCTGCTCCGGGTGCTGGTCCGGGACGCCGGCCGGGTCGTCACCCGCGACCAGCTGATGCGCGAGGTCTGGGACACCACCTGGTGGTCGTCGACGAAGACCCTGGACATGCACATCTCCTGGCTCCGCAAGAAGCTCGGTGACGACGCCGCCAACCCCCGCTACATCGCGACCGTCCGCGGCGTCGGCTTCCGGTTCGAGAAGAGCTGAGCCGCCGGCGGCGGTCCGGGACCAGGACCGCCGCCCCGGACCGGCGACCCGAACCTGACGGACACCGGAACACGTCGACCTCTCGACCAGAGCTGACGGGCAGAAGCACCTCATGCGCCGCCGACTGATCAACTCCACACTCTCCGTGGTGCTCGTGGTGATCGCCGTCTTCGGCGTCTCCCTGGTCCTCGTGGAGACCCGCACCATCAGCGACAGCGCTCAGGAGAGCGTGGACTCCGAGGCGCTGCGGCTGATCAGCGTCGTGGAGAGCCGGCTGCTCGGCGAGGAACGGATCACCGCCGCCGTGCTCGACGAACAGGTCGTCGGCGACCGGTACGCCCGGGTCGAACTCCCCGGCCGGGCGCCGATCGAGGTCGGCACGCACCCCGGCGGCAACGCCATCACCTCCGTCGTGGACGGCGAGGAGGGCGAACGGGTCACCGTCGCGGAATCCCGCTCCGCCGTCACCCGCGAGGTCGGCCGCACCCTGCTGATCATCGGCGCGGTCGCCCTCCTCGCGATCATCTCGGCGGTCCTGCTCGCCGTACGCCAGGCCAACCGGCTGACCTCCCCGCTCACCGACCTCGCGGAGACGGCCGAACGCCTCGGCTCCGGCGACCCGCGCCCCCGCCACAAGCGGTACGGGGTACCCGAGCTGGACCGGGTCGCCGACGTCCTCGACGCCTCCGCCGAGCGGATCGCCCGCATGCTGACGGCCGAGCGCCGACTCGCGGCGGACGCCTCCCACCAGCTGCGCACCCCGCTGACCGCACTCTCCATGCGCATCGAGGAGATCTCCGTCACCGACGACCCGGACACGGTGAAGGAGGAGGCGAACATCGCCCTCACCCAGGTCGAGCGCCTCACCGACGTCGTCCAGCGGCTGCTGACCAACGCCCGGGACCCGCGCACCGGCTCCGCCGTCGTCTTCGACCTCGACGAGGTCATCAAGCAGCAGATCGAGGAATGGCGCCCCGCCTACCGCGGCGAGGGCCGCGCCGTCGTCCGCTCCGGCCGGCACGGCCTGCGCGCGGTCGGCACCCCGGGAGCCGTCGCCCAGGTGCTCGCCGCCCTCATCGAGAACGCGCTGATGCACGGCGGCGGCACGGTCGCCCTGCGCACCCGCGTCACCGGCAACCAGATCGTCGTGGAGGTCACCGACGAGGGCGTGGGCGTCCCCGCCGACCTGGGAGCCCGGATCTTCGAACGCTCCATCAGTGGGCGCAACTCCACCGGCATCGGCCTCGCGGTCGCCCGCGACCTCGCCGAGGCGGACGGCGGCAGGCTGGAACTGCTCCAGCAGCAGCCGCCCGTCTTCGCCCTCTTCCTCGGCAGCGTCGCCCGTACCCCCCCAGGAACAGGAACGCCCGGTCCGCTGAGAGCGGGACCGGGCGGCGGGACGGGCGGGAGGACGGGGACGGGTGGCCGAGAAGGGGCGATCAGTGCCCCACGCGGTCCGGCTCCACCGGCTCGGAGGGCTGTCGTCGTCCGGGAAGCTTCTCCGCGACGACCAGGGCCTCCTCCGCGGGGAGGGTTTTGAACACCCAGGAGCGGTACGACCAGAAGCGGAAGAGCGTGGCGATCCCGATGCCCACGACCTTGGCGACGTTGCTCTGCACCGGGGTGTCCCAGCCGAAGCCGTACGTCGCGGCGTACAGCACGCCCGTCTCGATCACCGCTCCCACCGCGCTGAACAGCAGGAACAGTGTCAGCTCGCGGGTCCGGCCGCTCTTGTCGCGGTCCCGGTAGGTCCAGTGACGGAACCCGACGTAATTGAAGAGGATGGCCACACAGGTGGCCATCAGCCCGGCCCGCACCGTCGGGATGTCCGTGGTGCGCCAGATCAGGTTGGAGACGGCGATGTTGACCACCAGCCCGAGCGCGCCGACCACGCCGAACTTGGCGACCTCCCGGGCCAGCCGATCAAGCCGGGTTCGCAGTGCGCCCCGTTCGCTCATGGTGATCGTTCAGCCCCGTCCGGTCGGATTCGTCAACGCGCTCATGCTAACCAGCCCGGCCGTGTGACGCCCATGGGCCGAGTCCGCGCACCCGGCGAGGGCGTCCGCGCGCTCCCCGGGCAGCCCTACGGGCCAGAGTCGGGGGCCACCGGGACGACGGATACCCTGGGGTGGTGACGTTCCCGGTAGTCGGCATGGTCGGCGGCGGTCAGCTCGCCCGCATGACCCACGAGGCGGGTATCCCCCTCGGCCTGACATTCAAGCTGCTCAGTGACACTCCCCAGGACTCGGCCGCCCAGGTGGTGAACGAGGTCGTCATCGGCGACTATCGCGACCTGGAGACCCTCCGCGCGTTCGCACGCGGCTGCGACGTGATCACTTTCGACCACGAGCACGTGCCCACCGAGCACCTGCGCGCCCTGGAGGCCGACGGTATCGCCGTCCGCCCCGGACCCGACGCCCTGCGGCACGCCCAGGACAAGGGCGTGATGCGGGCCCGGCTCACCGAACTCGGCGTACCGTGCCCCCGCCACCGCATCGTCACGGACCCCGCCGACGTCACCGCCTTCGCGGGCGAGGGCGACGGCTACCCGGTGATCCTCAAGACCGTGCGCGGCGGCTACGACGGCAAGGGCGTCTGGGTGGTGCGCTCCGAGGCGGACGCCGCCGAGCCCTTCCGCGCCGGAGTCCCGGTCCTCGCCGAGGAGAAGGTCGCCTTCGTACGGGAGCTCGCGGCGAACATCGTCCGCTCCCCGCACGGCCAGGCCGTCGCCTACCCCGTCGTGGAGTCCGTCCAGGTCGACGGCGTCTGCGACACCGTCATCGCCCCGGCCCCCGGCCTCGACGAGAAGCTGGCCGGCGAGGCCCAGCAGCTCGCCCTGCGGATCGGCGCCGAACTCGGGGTCGTCGGCCACCTCGCCGTCGAACTCTTCGAGACCCGTGACGACGACGGGACGCCCGGCATCCTCGTCAACGAACTGGCCATGCGCCCGCACAACTCCGGGCACTGGACCCAGGACGGCGCGATCACCTCGCAGTTCGCCAACCACGTCCGCGCCGTGCTCGACCTGCCGCTCGGCGACCCGCGCCCGCGCGCGCCCTGGACGGTCATGTGCAACGTCCTGGGCGGCGACTACCCCGACATGTACCAGGGCTACCTGCACTGCATGGCCCGGGACCCGCAGCTCAAGATCCACATGTACGGCAAGGACGTGAAGCCCGGACGCAAGGTCGGACACGTCAACACCTACGGCGACGATCTGGCGGACGTGCGGGAGCGCGCCCGGCACGCGGCCGACTACCTCCGAGGGACGATCACCGAATGACAGACCCGCGCACCGCACCCGTCGTCGGCATCGTCATGGGGTCGGACTCCGACTGGCCCGTCATGGAGGCAGCCGCCCAGGCCCTGGACGAGTTCGGCATCGCGTACGAGGTGGACGTCGTCTCCGCCCACCGGATGCCCCGCGAGATGATCGCGTACGGCGAGCAGGCGGCCGGCCGCGGCCTCAAGGCGATCGTCGCGGGCGCGGGCGGCGCCGCCCACCTGCCCGGCATGCTGGCCTCCGTCACCCCGCTGCCCGTCATCGGCGTCCCGGTACCCCTGAAGTACCTGGACGGCATGGACAGCCTGCTCTCCATCGTGCAGATGCCCGCCGGCATCCCCGTCGCCACCGTCTCCGTCGGCGGCGCGCGCAACGCCGGACTCCTCGCCGCCCGCATCCTCGCCACCGGCGACGAAGCGCTCCGCGAGAGGATGACCACCTTCCTCGGCGAACTGAACGAACAGGCTACCGAGAAGGGCCGGCGGCTGCGGGCCAAGGTGGAAGGCTCCGAATCCTTCGGCTTCGGGCAGTAGGCTCCCCGCCCATGAATCAGACGGAAACCACGGCTCACGCAGACCGCCTGCGACGGGCCCGCGACCTCCTCGCCGTCCACCCCGTCGTCGACGGTCACAACGACCTGCCGTGGGCCCTGCGCGAGCAGGCCGGTTACGACCTGAACGCCCGTGACATCGCCCAGGACCAGCGCGGTCTCCTCCACACCGACCTGCCCCGGCTCCGCGCCGGAGGCGTCGGCGCGCAGTTCTGGTCGGTGTACGTGCGCTCCGACCTCAGCGGTGACGACGCCGTCAGCGCCACCCTGGAGCAGATCGACATCGTCGGCGAGATGCAGACGCGCTACCCCGCGCACCTGCGCCGGGCGCTGACCGCCGACGACATGGAGGCGGCCCGCACCGAGGGCCGTATCGCGTCGCTGATGGGGGCCGAGGGCGGCCACTCCATCAACAACTCGCTGGCCACCCTCCGTGCCCTGCACACCCTCGGCGTCCGCTACATGACGCTGACGCACAACGACAACCTCGACTGGGCGGACTCCGCGACCGACGTCGCGCGCCTGGGCGGACTCTCCGAGTTCGGCCGCGAGGTCGTCCGCGAGATGAACCGCTGCGGCATGCTGGTCGACCTCTCGCACGTGTCACCCGGCACGATGCGCGACGCCATCGCCACCAGCGAGGCGCCCGTCGTCTTCTCGCACTCCTCGGCCCGCGCCGTCTGCGACCACCCGCGCAACGTCCCCGACGACGTGCTGCTTTCGCTGCGTGACAACGGCGGGGTCGCGATGGCCACCTTCGTACCCAAGTTCGTGCTGCCGGACGCCGTCGAGTGGACGCTGGCCGCCGACCGGAACATGCGCGAGCACGGGCTGCACCACCTAGACACCTCCCCGCAGGCCATGCGCATCCACGAGGACTTCGAGGAAGCCAACCCGCGCCCGGTCGCCACGGTCGCCACCATCGCGGACCACCTCGACCACATGCGCGAGGTGGCCGGCGTCGACCACATCGGCGTCGGCGGCGACTACGACGGAACGGCGTTCCTCCCCGAGGGCCTGGAAGACGTCTCCGGCTACCCGAACCTGATCGCGGAGCTGCTGCGCCGCAACTGGTCCGAGGCCGACCTCGCCAAGCTCACGTGGCACAACGCGGTACGCGTGCTGCGCGACGCGGAGGCGGTCGCCCGCGACCTCCAGTTCCGCCGGAGCCCGTCCCACGCCACCATCGAGCAGCTGGACGGCAAGCCCCAGCCCTGACCGGCCGGTCCGTCCGGCCCGCGCGGGCCCGTACGTACGCCGAGAGGCCGCCCCGGAACGTCTCGGGTGC
>NZ_JBHWZJ010000331.1:0-7743 GCF_042728415.1 Streptomyces sp. NPDC060198
GCCCGGTCCGGTACTCCGGACCGGGCGTCGTGCTGTGCTGCGCCCCTGTGCTGTACGGGGCCGGGAGTCGGACGGGGAGTAGTACGGGCGAACGAGTGATCATCACATGGGGTGGCCCGCGCTTCCCCGCCCCTCCGCCGGGGCAGCCTGCCCCCCGAAGCGGCGCCGGAGCGGCGGCGCGCCGTACGCGGAGGGCGGGCGCACATGACATCGAAGACCCGGGGAGACGGCGATGACGGTCCACTCCTGCTCGCCGCAGGCCTGGCCGACCTGGCCCTGACCACCTGCGGGGCCGCCTGGACGGCCGCGCGCGGGCTGCTCGGCCGCTCGGACCTGGGAGACCTCGCCCAGCAGGGGGAGCAGGACCTGCGGGCACGCGGCCGGCTGGCGCTCGACCGGGTGGGGACCGGCCCCGCGCACCTGGAGATCCTGGCGCGCCACGCCCGTGGCCGGGGCACGGGCGGGCCCGGTGCCTGAGACCGTACGCCTCGCGCCGGGGGCACCGGTGCACGGAGTGCCCGCGCAGCCCTCCCGCCCCGCGCCCGGCCGTGCCACCCGCCCCGCGCCCGGCCCTCGCGCGCGCCCGGCCCCCGAACCCTCGGAGCTCGCCGCGCTGCGGGCCCGGGTGGACCACGAGCTGCGGCGGTTCACCGACGCGGAGACCGAGGCGCTGCTCGCCGTCGACGAGGACCTCGCCCCGCTCGCGGCCGTGCTGGCGAACGCCACCGCGCACGGCAAGCGGCTGCGTTCGGCCTTCTGCTACTGGGGCTGGCGGGCGGCGCGGCAGCCGGACAGCGAGGCCATGGTCCGCGCGGCGGCCAGTATGGAACTCGTCCACGCGGCGGCCGTCGTCCACGACGACATCATCGACGACAGCCACCTCCGGCACGGCCTGCCGACCGCCCATGTCGCCCTGCGTGCCGCCGTCGGGGGCACCCGGGTGAACCCCCGGGCAGCCTCGCTGGCGATGCTCGCGGGCGACCTGCTGATGTCCTGGGCCGGCCAGCTGTTCACCGGCTGCGGCCTGCCCGGCGCCTACCTGGCCCGTGGCCGCCCCCTCTGGGGCGTGCTGGCGCGCGAACTCGTCGCCGGCGAGGCCCTGGAGATCCTGCGCACCGCGGGGCCGCCCGACGTGGCGCGGTCGCTGAAGGTGATCCGGTACAAGACCGCCAAGTACACCGTGGAACACCCCCTGCACATCGGCGCCGCGCTCGCCGGTGGCGACACCGCCCTGCGCGACGCCTTCACCGACTACGGGCTGCCGCTCGGCGAGGCGTTCCAGCTCCGCGACGACCTCCTCGGCCTGTTCGGTGAACCGGAGCACACCGGCAAGGCCAACACCGACGACATCACCGGTGCCCGCCCCACCGCGCTGATCGCCCACGCCCTCGCCCGGGCCACCCCCGCCGAGCGCCGCGCACTCACCCGCCTCCTCGGACGAGGCAAGCTCACCACCGGCCAACTGGACCTGGTGCGCGCCGTCGTGGAGTCCACCGGGGCCCGCGCCCGTGTCGAGCGCATGATCGGCGACCGGGTCTCCCTCGCCACCCGGGCGCTCGCCGGAGCCGGCCTCCCCGCCCCCGCGCACGCCGCCCTCACCCACCTGGCCGGCGCGGTCACCACCCGCCCCGCCTGACGCCCACTCCCGTACCCAGCCCCGTACTCCGCACCCGCACGGACAGCCCAGAGGAGCCGCCCCCGTGTACCCGACCGAGCAGTCCATGAACGCGCTGCGCCAGAGCGGCGACGAACTCGCCGACGCCACGGTGGCGACCCTCTTCGAGCGCGGCGAGACGGGGAAGTTCAACACCCTGATGCGGTACGTCTCGGTGGCAGGGCAGCCGCTCCCGGACGGGCTGCCGGACGTCGCCCGCGCGTACCTGCACGAGACCGGCAGCCCGCCCTCCTGGGTCGACTGGGAGGAGATGGAGAGGGCGCGACTGTTCTTCATCGACAACAACGTGCACATCTCCACGGCTCTGTCGTTCGCGGCCATGCCCGCCTGCTACGTCGTCCCGCACATCGCGAAGCTCCTGTCGGCGACGCACTCGCTCGACTACCCCTCCAAGCGGATGGCGGAGACGGGACAGTTCACCGTCTACCTGATGCGGCCCGACGCGTTCGAGGCCGGTGGACGCTTCCTCCCCGCCGCCCAGAAGGTCCGCCTCCTGCACGCCTCCATCCGCTACCACCTGCGGCGCGAAGGGCGCTGGGACACGGCGGCCCTCGGTACGCCGATCTGTCAGGAGGACATGATCGGCGGACAGATGATGTTCTCGATCCAGGTCCTGGACGCCCTGCACCGGCTCGGCATCCACATGAGCGCCGAAGGCGCGGAGGCCTACCACTACGCCTGGCGCGTCGTCGGCGCGATGCTCGGCGTCGACCAGGACCACGCCCCCAAGGACCTGGACCAGGCCCGCGCCTTCTCCGACCTCTACATGACCCGGCACATGGGGCCCAGCGAGGAAGGCGTCGCCCTCACCCGGCAGTTGGTCGACCTGTACGAGGAGGTCGTCCCCGGAACCCTGCTGGACCCGGTCGTCTCCGCGCTGATCCGCCACCTGATCGGTGACACCTGCGCCGACTGGCTCGGCGTGGCCCGCACCCCGTGGGACACCCTCGTCAAGGCCGCTCCCGCGCTGATGAACGTCATGGAGACGGTCGAGGACCGCTCGCCGCTCGGTGCGTGGGCCCTGGACCGCCTCGGCCACTTCACCACCCTGTTCGAGCTCTCCTCGCTCACCCGGGGCCGGGTGATGCACTACGCGATCCCCGAACACCTGAAGAAGGACTACGGACTCTCCACCGCCGTCCCCCGCAACCGGCGCTGGACCCCGCCCGCCCCGGTCGTCTGACCCGTCCCGGTCGGCGGGACCCGCGCCGGCCGTCCGGCGCGGGGAAGGGGTGGGCGCGGTGGCTCAGGTGTCGCACTCCCACTCCGTCCCGCAGACCCCGCAGCGAGCCCGGACCGGACCGCGTACCGGCACCCGAAGCCGCTGATGGCACACCGGGCAGTCGAACAGCACCCGCGTCCCCGCTTCCCCGCCCTCGAAGGCGTACGGCGCTCCGGGCGCCGCCACCTCCCGGTGCCGGTCCCGGGCGTACCGCATCCGGCCCATCGCGCCCGCCGCACGCAGCGGCGGCACCCGCAGGTCCCGCAGCGCCCTGGACCGGCCCTCGGTGTACGCCTGGTACGCCTGCGGGCTGGTGAACCACGGCGAGGGGTCCTCGCCGAACGCCAGCGACCTCTTCGCCAGGACGTACCCGAACTCCTCCGGCGTCAGGTAGCCCAGCTTCTGGCGGGTCAGCGCGTCCTCGCGGAACGCGTCCAACAGCAGCCAGCCCGCGCCCAGGTAGACGGCCACCGTGTCGGTGAGGATCTCGTTCTCCCGCTCGTCGGCGAACCCCAGCCCCAGCCGGTGCAGCAGCACATGGGTGACCTCGTGCGCCAACGCGGCGCCGACGTCGCGCCGGTGGGACCGGAAGCGCTCGTTCAGCTCGACGAAGTACTCGGGTCCGGAGGTGAGCTCGACGGTGGCCGCGTGTTCCGACCGGCGGAAACCGACGACCACACGGGCGTCCGGCAGCCGCAGGTGCAGCACCGTCGCCCGGGCGATCCGCTGTGCGCCCGCGTACAGCTCCTCGGCGTCCGTGAACACGACCTCCGACGCCGGCAGACTCGGCGCGTACGCGCGCACGCCCGCGCCACCGAGCCGCCGGTACAGCGCGGTGACCGCGGCCCGCACGGTTCCCAGATGCGGGAAGCCGTGCGCCACGGGACTCCCGGTCCGACTGCTCTCCGCCACGTCCCCACCCCCGGCAGGCGGCTCGCGCCGCTCGTCCACCACGGTACGTGACCGATCGACTCATGTGATGATCGGTCTGCGTGAGGCGTGGTGCGAGGTGCCGTACGAGGTACCGCTCGGGTCTTCTCCGGGCCGCGCACCGAGGGCCCCCGGTCCGTGACCACCCCACCGACGGCCGACGACCCGTGCCCAACGTCTAAGCTCGTCCCTCATGAACGACATCGATCCGTCCGTACGCGCGGAACTGAACCGGCTGCGCGAGAGCATCGACAACATCGACGCCGCCGTCGTCCACATGCTCGCCGAACGGTTCAAGGCCACCCAGCAGGTGGGCCACCTGAAGGCCGCCCACCAGCTCCCGCCCGCCGACCCGGCGCGCGAGGCGCGGCAGATCGAGCGGCTCCGCCAGCTCGCCGGCAGCGCCAAGCTCGACCCGGCCTTCGCGGAGAAGCTCCTCAACTTCATCGTCGCCGAGGTGATCCGCCACCACGAGCGGATCGCGGAGGAGACCACCACCGGCGACCGGACGGTCCAGGGCGACGCGCCGACCGGCGCCTGACGGTTCCGCGAGGGCGCCGGGCGGTGCCTGACGGTCGCGACGGATGCCGGGCGGTGCCTGACGGTCGCGACGGATGCCGGGCGGTGCCTGACGGTCGCGACGGATGCCGGGCGGCGCCTGACGGTCGCGACGGATGCCGGGCGGCGCCTGACGGTCGCGACGGATGCCGGGCGGCGCCTGACGGTCGCGACGGATGCCGGGCGGCCAGGGCGTGTTCCGACCGTCCCGCCCGCCCGGCCCACGGGCCTCTCAGAGCTCGTGGTCCCGGGCGAGTTCCTCCCAGGCGATGTCACGGAGACCGGGAACTGCGGTCCGGGCGGTGGGAGCCTCGGCCGTGGTCTGGAACCAGAGCACGGTGAGAGCCGAGCGGTACAACACCGGATCGTGGCCCGGGTCGACCGCCGCCGACCGGAAAGAGCCCACGCACGTCACGGGAGGCAGCACCTCGACAGGGCCCCACGGCCCCGGCGGACTGTCCGGGTGCTCACGGACAGGGTCGACGAGATGGACCCGGTCGAGAGGACGGCCGCTCCCGCCGCTCCGCAGCAGCCCCTCGATCTTCCAGTCGTTGAGGCGCGCACACGGATAGCCCTCCAGCATGCCGCCGTAGGTCGACGAGAGCCGCAGGTCGGTCAGGTCGATCGAACGGCCGGAGGAGAGGACGATGCTGGTCAGCGACATGCCCGCACTCTGCCATCCGCCGAGGGGAACGCGACAGCCGATATACCCGCCGCCGACGGCCCGGACCCGCCCCGCACGCGCGCCGCCGGAGCCGTACGGCAGCATGGAGCGATGTCCGTACTGACGCGCGACGAAGCGCAGACCCGTGCCACCGCCCTCGACGTCCAGCGATACACGATCGACCTCGACCTCACCACCGGCGACGAGACCTTCGGGTCCAGCACCGTCGTCCGGTTCACCGCACGTACCGCCACCGACACGTTCATCGAGGTCAAGCCCGCGGCACTGCGTTCGCTCAGCCTCGACGGACAGCCCCTCGACCCCGCGCTCCTCGCCGACGACCGCTACCCGCTCACCGGGCTGGCGGCCGGCCCCCACGAACTCCGCGTCGACGCCACCATGCGCTACTCGCGCACCGGCGAGGGCATGCACCGCTTCACCGACCCCACCGACGGCGAGAACTACGTCTACACGCAGCTGTTCCTCGACGACGTGCAGCGCGTGTTCCCCGCCTTCGACCAGCCCGACCTGAAGTCCGTCTTCGAGCTCACCGTCACCGCCCCCGACGGCTGGAACGTCCTCGGCAACGGCATCGCCACCCACACCGGCGAAGGCCGCTGGACCATCGCCCCCACCCCGCTCATCTCCACCTACCTCGTCGCCGTCGCCGCAGGCCCCTGGCACTCCGTGACCACCGAGCACGCCGGCATCCCCTTCGGCATCCACTGCCGCCGCTCGCTCGCCCCCCACCTCGACGCCGACGCCGACGAGATCCTCGACATCACCCGCGCCTGCTTCGACCGCTACCACGAGAAGTTCGACGAGCCCTACCCGTTCGACTCGTACGACCAGGCCTTCGTCCCCGAGTTCAACGCCGGCGCCATGGAGAACCCCGGACTCGTCACCTTCCGCGACGAATTCGTCTACCGCTCCGCCGTCACCGACACCGAACGCCAGACCCGCGCCATGGTCATCTCCCACGAGATGGCCCACATGTGGTTCGGCGACCTCGTCACCCTCAGCTGGTGGGACGACATCTGGCTCAACGAGTCCTTCGCCGAGTACATGGGCTACCAGACCATCGCCGAAGCCACCCGTTTCACCGACACCTGGGTCGACTTCGGAGTCGCCCGCAAGGGCTGGGGATACGACGCCGACCAGCGCCCCTCCACCCACCCGGTCGCCCCCGACCCCGCCGCGGTCCCCGACACCGCCTCCGCGCTCGTCAACTTCGACGGCATCTCCTACGCCAAGGGCGCCTCCGCGCTCCGCCAACTCGTCGCCTGGATCGGCGAGAAGGACTTCCTGGCCGGCATCAACGCCCACTTCGCCCGCCACAGGTTCGCGAACGCCAGCCTCGCCGACTTCATCGACAACCTCGCCTCCGCCACCGACCGCGACGTCCACGGCTGGGCCGACACCTGGCTGCGCACCACCGGCCCCGACACCCTCACCACCCACGTCGAGGACCTGGGCAACGAGTGGACCCTCGCCGTCGACCGCCGCGGCAGCCGTCCCCACCGCATCGCGGTCGGCCTCTACGACCACGAACTCGGCACCGGCCCCGACCGGCTCGTCCTGCGCGACCGGGTCGAGACCGACGTCCCCGGCACCGGCGAACCCCTCACCCTGCCCGGCCGGCGCCCCGTCCTGGTCGTCCCCAACGACCAGGACCTCACCTACGCCAAGGTCCGGCTCGACGCCGCGTCCTGGACCGCCGTCGAAAACGGCCTCTCCAGCATCCCGGACCCGCTCACCCGCGCCGTCATCTGGAACGCAGCCCGCGACATGGTCCGCGACGGCGGCCTCCACCCCACCGCCCACCTCGCCCTCGCGCGCACCCACCTCCCGCACGAGACCGACCTCGCCCTCGTCCAGGGCGTCCTCGGCTTCGCCGCCCTCCTCGCCGACCGCTACCTCACCCCCGAGGAGCGCCCCGCCGCGCTCGCCACCCTCGCCGACCTCTGCCGCGACCTCCTCCGCCGCACCGAGGACGGCAGCAACCCCGGCCTGCGCCTCGTCGCCGTACGCCACTTCATCGACGCCGCCACCCAGCCCGACACCCTCCAGGAGTGGCTCGCCGACGGCACCGTGCCCGGCGGCCCCGAACTCGACCCCGAACTGCGCTGGCGCGCCCTCACCCGCCTTGCCGTCCTCGGCGCCACCGACGAGGCCGCCATCGCCGCCGCACTCGCCCAGGACCCCAGCGCCACCGGCCAGGAGGGCGCCGCCCGCTGCCGTGCCGCCCTGCCCGACCCGGAGGCCAAGGCCGCCGCCTGGCAGTCCCTGTTCCACGACGACACCCTCTCCAACTACCTCTTCACCGCCACCGCCCAGGGCTTCTGGCAGCCCGAACAGACCGGACTCACCCGCGAGTACGTGGCCCGCTACTACCCCGACGCCGCAGCCCTCGCCGCCCGCCGGGGCCCCGCCATCGCCACCGCCGCGGGCCGGTCCGCCTTCCCCGCGTACGACGTCGACGCCGAGTCGCTCGCACTCGGCAGCCGCGCCCTGGAGGACGACACCCTCACCGCCGCCCTCCGGCGCAGGCTCGTCGACGAACTCGACGACCTGCGCCGCGCACTGGCCGTACGCGACGCCCACTGACCCACCCACTGACACACCCACTGACCCACCGGCCGGCCCGCCGACGGGCGGCACACACCCACCGCGCCCGGCTCCCCCCCATCGGGG